>JAYQWI020000120.1:0-16222 GCA_035871815.2 Candidatus Parabeggiatoa communis | reverse complement strand
TGATATCGATCATCCGGGCAAAGACAGTTACCGTCTACGCGAAGCAGGCGCAGAGCAAATGTTAGTCGCTTCTCGGAAAAGGTGGGCTTTAATGGTTGAAATGGAGGAGGAATTTGAGGAACCCAATTTAGAAGAACTGCTCTCTCATTTAGAGCAAGAGAAATTGGATTTAATTTTGGTAGAAGGGTTTAAACATGAACGCTTTCCTAAAATTGAAGTACATCGACCCAGTTTAGAACGTCCTTTGATTTTTCCAGAAGATAAGGCCGTGATTGCGATTGCCAGCGATGAACCTTTAGCAATCACAACCGATTTACCGCGACTGGATATGAATAAGCCAGAAGACATTGTGGCGTTTATAGAAGAAGAAATCTTACAGCCGGCAAAATAGGCCATTCTTGTTAATTCTTGAAGCACAAATAAACAGGTATTTTACAACCAAGGGCAACCACAAGGGATTGCCCCTACAATTGCGCCCGTAGGGGCAATCCCTTGTGGTTGCCCCCTTTCTGTTTTTTTTAAATACCTGAAAATTTATGGTTCATCCCCCGCTTGTTGAGAAACCGCACACGAGGTATACCAGCTAATTACGCTGCACATCATAGACAATTCCTAATCAAAAAAAAACGGCAATGTGGGTGATAAAAAAAATAAAACACGGATTACAACAAATGATGGCCTGATTAATAACTGAACAAATCAGCGTTAATCATGACAATCCGCGTTCTATCAATATCACCCACATTACCGCATTATCTTAAATCTGGTAGTCCTGTAAGGAATAAAATCAATCCATTGAATCAAATATTATCAAATTAGAGGATAACAGAATAAGGCCATGAAACTAAAAGGTTTATTCGTTTATCCTCGTAATTCGTTGTACTAGGCTTCGTCGCCTAACAACCGGTCAACTTCTTGATTTTGGGCTGGCAACAGTTCAAGGGTTTCAATTGGCTAATTATTGCTTGTTGAATATATTTTTACTTCACAAGTAACGCCTAAAGTACCATAACCACCAAACGGTTGGATTTTATGATAATACATCCAACGGTAATTACCCGTTCCTCCATATTTAACACAATGTTTAGTAATTGATTCTGGAGGATTATATCTAAAAACTTTACGGTCAGCTGCACAATTTCCGTTAGAGATTTTAATGCCTACAATATTATCAGAAGTATCATAGTATCCATAAGTTTTATAGTATCCACCACAATGAGTTGCTGGCTTAATTTCTTCTAATAGTTTTTTTGTTAGATTTTTACCATATCCATGACAATACCCTTCACCTTTGAGATTGGGATGTTTAATCCAATTACTAAGTCCACAATAAGATAATTGTTCTTCATTAACGGTTGTACTCCAAATAGATAAAGAAGCAACACATGCATCACTGGATGTACCTGTTTTAATTTTCCAACGGATAGGTGTATTCCCAAAAACTCCTTTATGTCTATATATTTTTGTTTTAAAAGGAAAAATAAGTGTATCCATGCCATCAGTTGCAAACCCACCACTTAAACTAGCACTAACAGAGTAATTAACACCTAAGATGTTTCTATTAACAACCTTAAATATTAATACTTGTCCACCATTTAGTTCAAAACTTTCATTGCATGTTGAAGGTGTACTATATATCTCCAAAAAATTATCTGGTATTGAGTCTAAATACTCCGCCTGAACCAAATTAGTAAAAATTACTAAAAAAACTAACAAGTACATATATATACGCATTTTAATTCCCTTATTGAATTTATATCTAGCATCTTAGATTTATAATTTTTTTATAAAATGGAGCATTACGTATAAATCTAAGCTAAATAATATTGCACGAACTGTATATAGAAAAGTAAAAAATGGTCAGAAAATTTTATATTTAATTGTTTCTAACTACTTATTATCACGCATACTTGCCATGATATATAAGCAAGTGGTGAAATAGGTTTATTAAGATACCACAATTCTTGAGCCACCGATAGGTAGGCCTCCAAATTTAGTTAGATTTGTTGTCGCCGGTGGGTTCGCCGCATAAGGCCACGACTAATTTCATTTACACACCACACTTCACAATAGCAAAACTCAATCACTCGTTCACCAATATATATAACTACCGAGCATCCGATCAGCGGTCGCTTGGTACTTCACACCATAGATCGTCCACCAGTATATAAACTACCGAGTAAAATCGCTCTTTACCAAGCGGACACTTAAAATACGGGGTCTATATTGCGTTTTAAGAGCCTTAAGCACGCGAGTCGTATTACAGACAGTGGTATTACCAACAATCCCAACGACTGGTCAGAAGACCCTCGTTATATTGTAGATTTGGTTAAACGGATTGTGACAGTAAGTATTGAGACTATGAAAATTGTGGATAAGTTACCAGCATTGAAGGAAATTAATTAATCTTTTATATCACACCCATAAATAGTTTTAAGCTCAATCAATAATTTGCTTGGGCTTTTTTTATGGGCATAGTTTTATTTTTGCAATCGGTCAACCTACCTCACCATCGGCCCCCACTCTTATACCAAAAATTATGGATAGAATTAGTTCATTTGTTCATGTTTATAAGAATGAAGTATCGGGTAGCAATTTGCTCATTAGATAATTGTTGAGAAATTAACCTTAAAACTATTTAATAATTATGATACCTTGATTATGGATTGTATGCAAATTTTATTTTCTAGAAAATGGTGGGTTGAACGTCGCAAGCTCCGTTACTTCGTATCGCTACGTTCTACCCACCCTACAAAGAATGCAGAATACGACAGTCATAAAAAAATCCGTGCTGTTTTGTTAATTGCCTGTATTATTAGCCTATATCACAAATTCGCATTGAATAGGATATAAGATTGATATGGGCGCATTGCGAAAAAAAGAGTTATTATCAATCTGTATTGAAGGAAAATCAATTTTGAAAGGGGGCGCAAAATAAATTTTGTACGAAAAGTGTAGACTTCGAGTGTGCGGAAAGGGGGGCAAAACAATAGAGATCGGAACATTTTTTGCTAAGGCGAATTTTCCTCCAACGGTGTCCCCCATTTTTTTGGGGCCCCCGCGTCGATCTAAAATTTTGAATCGCCCGCTATGGCACGCGAACCAAAATCGCCCGCAGGGCATTTTTGAAAAAACCTTTAAATAACAAGAAGTTCAATATTTAAGCAATATCTATTCCGATCTCTATTGGAGGCAAATTAAATTTTGCACTACAAGTGAGCATGGAAATGAACTATAAGGGATTGCTACGATGAATCCTTATTTAAACAATCGGCTTTAATTAATATATATGCAAGCATTTCAACACCAACAAAACCTTATTGGGATTTTTGCCCAGCATAAAGTTGCCGCTAATCTATTAATGCTATTAATGCTGATGATTGGTGTCTGGGCTTTAAGTAAAATGAATACCCAATTTTTGCCCAATTTCGATCTTGATTTCATTACAGTGACTGTCTTTTGGACAGGGGCTGCTGCTGAAGATGTCGAAACCTCTATCACCAGTCCGATTGAAAAAGAATTACGCACCCTTGATCATGTCGATAAAATGGATTCCACTTCAAGCAATGGCTTATCTGTCATTGTTTTGGAATATGAACAAGGCACAGATATGGGGTGGGCGCTCGATCAAGTGAAAGAGCAAGTCGCTTTATTGCGTAATTTGCCCCAAACCGCGGAGAAACCTGAAATCAGTCGCGTCGTGCGTTATGAACAAATTGCGCGTTTACTGATCACAGGGCCCTCAGATCCCAATGAATTACGCTATTTAGCACAACGCATGGAGCGTGAATTGCTGGCGAAAGGCATCAGTAAAATTCAAATTGAAGGCTTGCCAGATGAAGAAATTGCGATACAAATTCCGGCCCATCAATTGGAAGAATTGGGTTTAACCTTGCCTCAAGTGGCGGAGCAAATCACGCGTTTTAGCCGCGATATACCGGCCGGTTCCATCGGGCGTGAGGATGTCGCACGACAATTGCGTAGCCTTGAACAACGTCGAGATGAATTAGCGTTTGCTAATTTACCACTCATTACGGCACAATCAGGGCGTTATGTGACATTAGATGACGTTGCAACGATTGAACGTCGTCCTCAAGATGGCGAAACCCTGCTCACTTATCAAGGGAAACCCGCGATTGAAATGATTTTACAACGGGCTGAACAAAATGATGCTTTGGGATCAGCGAAAATATTACAAGCTTGGTTAGAGGAAACGCAGCCCAAATTGCCACCGGGAATCAATCTAGAAGTTTATGATCAAGCCTGGGAATTTATTGATCAACGTATTTCGCTCTTATTAAGAAACGGCTTCGGTGGATTAATATTAGTTGTCGCGATTTTATTTATCTTTCTCAATGCCAGAGTCGCTTTTTGGGTAGCCGCCGGCATCCCGATTTCAATCATGGGCATGTTAGCCGTCTTATATGTTGTAGGCGGTAGCATCAATATGGTCAGTTTATTCGCCATGATCATGGCCTTAGGCGTTATCGTAGATGATGCGATTATTGTCGGTGAAGACGGCTTTGCCCATTTCCAAATCGGTGAGCAACCGCTATTAGCGGCAGAAGGCGGGGCACAACGGATGTTCCCACCCGTCACCGCTTCCTCATTAACCACCATATCCGCCTTTTTACCCCTCATGTTGATTGGGGGCATCATGGGCACGATTTTGTTTGCCATCCCAACCGTCATGATTTGTGTACTAGTGGCCTCCTTGATTGAATGCTTTTTAGTCTTACCCGGCCATTTGCGCCATAGCTTTTATAAGCTTCATCATGAGAAACCTAATCGGATACGGCAAAAACTGGAAAGGGGATTTAATCAACTACGCGATGTTTATTTTCGTCGCCTGATTACTGTCATCATTCAGTTTCGTTGGAGTGTTGTCGCAACGATGTTAGCTGGCATGTTGTTAGCGATTGGTTTATTAGCCGGTGGACGATTGAACTTTACTTTTTTTCCCACACCCGATAGCACGATTATCATGGCGAATGCCAATTTTGTCGCCGGTACCCCACCAGAACGGGTTAACGTATTTTTAAGGCATTTGGAAGAAAGCCTATACGCCACAGATGATGAATTCGATGAGAAGGTGATCAAAGTTGTCGTGACGCGGCATGGCAGCGCGACAACTGCAGAAGGAGCGGGACGACAAGGGGATCAATTTGGCTCTTTACTCATTGAATTGACATCACCTGATAGTCGCGCAGTGCGTAATACGCACTTTATGAAAGCGTGGGAAGCGAAAATTCAGCAAGCCCCTGGACTGGAAAGCCTCACCATCAGTGAGCGCCGAGGCGGCCCACCTGGACGGGATGTTGATCTGCGCCTCTATGGCAATGATGGTGACAAAGTGAAAGCCGCAGCCTTAGCCTTAAAAGAGGTATTGAAAACCTTTCCAGGTGTCAGCGGTATTGAAGATGACATGCCCTTTGGTAGAGAACAATGGATTTACGCATTGACACCGCAAGGCATGGCATTAGGCCTCACCGTTGAATCAGTTGGACAACAATTACGCGCCGCATTTGACGGACATTTGACTCAAATTTTCACCATAGGTGATGATGAAATTGAAGTACGCGTCATGTTGCCAGATAACGAGCGTTACCGTTTAGCCAGTTTGGATAATTTCATGCTACAACTGCCTAATGGCAGCCGCATATCCTTTTCGAGTGCAGTAGACGTGACAACACGACGCGGGTTTGAAGCCATACGCCATTCAGAAGGCCTCTTAGCGGCCCAAGTCTCAGCCGATGTTGATAAATCCGCCAACAACAGCAATAAGATTTTAGCCAATTTAAGCGAAAACTTTTTGCCCGAATTAAGAAACCGTTACGGGGTAGACTACTCTTATGAAGGGAGAGCAGCGGATCAAGCTGAAACCTTGGGCGATATGAAACGAGGATTAGTCTTAGCCATAGCCTTAATGTATCTCATTTTAGCCTGGCAATTTGCCTCCTACGGTTGGCCACTGGTGGTGATGAGTATCATACCCTTTGGATTAGTCGGCGCTATTTTTGGGCACTGGATCATGGGCCTGGATCTCACCATTTTGTCCCTGTTTGGTTTTTTTGGTTTATCCGGGATTGTTGTCAATGATTCGATTGTCTTGGTCACATTTTACAAGAATTTACGCGCAGACGGCGTACCCGTAAAAGAGGCCCTAGTAGAAGCGTCTTGTCAACGATTACGGGCAGTCTTGCTCACCTCATTGACAACCATTTTTGGTTTAACCCCATTACTGTTTGAAACTTCATTACAAGCCCAATTTTTGATACCGATGGCAACCTCTATCGCCTTTGGGTTAATGTTTTCTACCGTGTTAGTATTATTAGCCGTGCCCAGCTTGTTATCGATTTATGAAAGTATTATGGTACCGCGTGAAGCTAGAATCTCAAACATCAAGACACCTATTGAAATTTGATAATCGGCTTAGTTTGTCTTTCTTGTAGGGGGCCAGTAACGGGTTTTTAAAGCCCACCATTCCCCTACTTAGGAAGTTCCAAAAAAATAAATCCCAAAAGGCTAATTCAAGCCGGTTTGTTTAATTTCTCTCATTCTCTGCGGCTCTGCGGCTCTGCGTGAGCCGACAGTTTGTTACAAATTATTTGTGTGTATAGAGTAGCCCTGCGGGATAATTTATTTTTTGGATATGCCTTAGTTTGAATTGACGTTGCAAACTTTAGTTTGAATTAGACGAAGAGGGTGGGCAACCACGTTACCCACCCTACAACGTTTTTAGATGATCGCCCCCTCTCACCCAAAGGAACACACATCATGCAAATTGATTGGATGATTTTTACCTCAATTTTTTTCGCTCTATCCTGTATTATCGGATTTATACTATTACTGCTGTACTTAGGAATCCATTTCGTCTCACAGGGTATGCAATATACCGTTGAACGGGTGGGAAAATATACCAGAACCTTACAATCCGGGGTGAGATTTGTTTTACCGTTTTTTGAACAGATTAGTAATCGGATCGACATGCGGGAACAAGTCATGGACGTTCCCCGCCAAGAAGTCATTACAAAAGACAATGCCATGATTACTGTGGACGGTGTCGTATTTTACCGCATTTTTGATGCTGAAAAAGCCACTTATCAAGTCACCAACTTGAACGAAGCCCTCATGCAGTTGACAACCACCAATATCCGTACCGTGATGGGCTCAATGGATTTAGATGACTTACTGTCTAAACGCGATGATATTAATGAAAAACTCTTTGAAGTCGTTGATGAAGCCACCGATCCTTGGGGCGTTAAAATTGTCCGTATTGAAATAAAGGATATTACCCCCCCAACCGATTTAGTACAATCGATGGGAAGACAGATGAAGGCCGAGCGTGATAAACGTGCTGCGATTTTGGAAGCAGAAGGCCTCAAAAAAGCGGCAGTTGAAAAGGCGGAAGGGGAAAAACGCGCATTGATTCTGAAGGCCGAAGGTCAAAAAGAAGCGGAGATTTTAAAAGCGCAAGGCTACAAAGAATCCGAGATTTTGAAAGCAGAAGCCCAGAAAGAAATAAATTTGTTAGAAGCCGAAACGCGAAAAGAAGCGGCAGAACATGACGCTTATGCGAGAGAACGCATAGCCGTCGCTGAAGCGAAAGCGACTTCGCTGGTTTCAGAAGCGATCATCAATGGTGATATACAAGCGATTAATTATTTTATTGCCCTGAAATACGTTGACGCTTTACAAAACATTGCCAGTGCCGAAAATCAAAAACTGATCATGATGCCGTTAGAAGCGTCAAGCCTGATATCATCAGTTGCCGGTATCAGTGACATTGCTAAAGAAATTTTGATCAAGAAGGAAAATGACAGGCCTTCAAAAAGCAGAAATCAGGTGGTAGAAGAGGAAAGGGATCAAGACGAAAAGGTTGATGAGCCTAAGCTTGAGAACGTCATCAAGCCAAAGTTTGAAGAGAAACTGGAAATTGTTGATAAATTTTGAATGAGAGCTAAAATGTGCCGAGCCTGCCTCAATGCCACCTTCGCCTTTGCCATTAATTTAAGGGAGAATGGATTATTTCCAGTGTAGAGACGCGATGCTTCGCGTCTCTAGTGAGGGATCGCGTCTCTACAAATATAAGAAAGAATGTGGTGAAACCTGACAAGTTTTAAAAACCGGTCAGGTTTGGACAATCGGGTAGTTGAATGGGAAAGCTTCAATCTCAAGGGCAACTCAAATATTGATTTATTGATTTGAATCAATCCCATTCTACCGCTAGATATTGGTGTCTGGCGTTTTAACTTTTATTTTTTTTCGCAACACATAAATAAGGATACCGACTAGAAATAGCACTGCGACCAGCAAACCAAATAGAGCCACATACACTAATACAGGTGATATTGTCGCAGCGGCCCCTCCTGCCGGGAATTCGGGTGGTGGTAAACTAGGCGTGTAGTTTTGAGGGTTTGAATAACCCGTCCCAGGTGTCCAATCACACGAAAAGTAGTCGCTGAGTTCCGTCGTATTTTTATAATAATGAGTGCCGACAGTGTTATTTGTAGAAGGCGTTGCACAAGTCGTGTCGTATTCATCGGCACACTGAGCAACAGCCAATGTGAGATCGACCTCCCCCTTTATTACAGTCCTGATCAAGTAAATTAAATCAGGATCATTACATTCGCATACCCCAACCTCAGGCCTCGTGTTATCCGATATGGGGGGTTGGGTACACGGTATAGCTGCCGCCGCCCCATTGATCGCAATGCACGCCCACCCGATCCACCGAGCGAGAGATAACCCAATGCGCCGTTTAGAGGTGTCTTGCTCATAAAGCGGGGCTATTTTTTTATCATACCGATGTAACGAATATTTTTTTGCATTATCAATTGATTGATGCGATTTTCCCCCATCAAATTGAGTACCCATTTTAGACAACTGGAATAATTTACTCCGTACAAAACGCACTGGTATTCCCCACCCAAATTTAGAAAACATACGACTTTTCCTTAATGATTAAAAATGAATTTAAAAATGAATTATCGAATCCATTAAAAATACCGATAATATTGAAGAACACATCAGAGCAATTTCATTGATCAATATGGCTCTGAACGTTTGGGCCATCATTTGCTAGGTTTAGATAAAACCGCGCATTCTATCATTGTCATTGAAGATTGGCAATGCACACAAGGTTGACACCTTACCACCTATCAGTTTTCTATAATGCGATGTTTCGACGCTTCGCGTCTCAGCTCGCTGTAGAGACGCGATGCCTCGCGTCTCATCTCCCCTCTCTGAAATGTAGAGACGCGATGCTTCGCGTCTCATCTCCCCTCTCTGAAATGTAGAAACGCGATGATGTTTCGCGTCTTAGCAATGTCTCGCGTATCAATATTGATGAGACGCGAGGCATCGCGTCGAAACGATCCTCAGTGGGGTAGCGGTGAGGATATTTCACGCAATCAGCGTCAAATCATCAAATCAGCGTAGATCAGGATAATCAGTCTTATCAGCGTTTTATCATTTCACCAACATGGCATAACTCTCTAAATCATTTTTAATATGATATCAACAATAAATCATTCAACCTGTGTAAAATTATAATAACCTTTTCAAGGAAATGATAAACAATGTCATTCAACACACTAATCAGCACGGCCCTCAGTACCTTATTGAAAGAGGGCACCATTGTAGAAATCCTACTCGAAAAAGCGGGGGAAAAAGCGATTGCTATTTTCCAAGCCCATTTTACTTTCAGTGCTTTTGAAATCGCTAACAGTTATCAAAATAGCTACACTTATGCCCTTGCTGCTATTTGTACGGGTTTGGCTACGCCCGAACAAAAAATGCGCTTTTTACAAAAATGGACTCATTCCAAAATTGAACGCGAATTTGCTGATCAAATTGAGCAGCTTTATTTTCAACCTTTTGCGCTACAGTGCGGTGTGCAAACCGAGGCTGAGCAAAGACGCTTGCGTCGTCAACTGATTGATAATATTAAAAAATTAACCCATTTTTCACCTATTTTTTCGGCGGAAAAACGCGATTTGACGGAATCTGAATTAGCGGCCTTTATTCATTATCAGGGCACTTTGGCGATTACGGATTTAATCCTAAAACACAATCACACCCTGCCAGATTATCAGGCGGTTCGCGATGAAACGGTTGAGGCGTTTTTTCGCTTTGAGGAGTTATTAGGCAATGCGACGCTCTTTTTTCTGTATGAGATTTTCCGTACAGATGAACGGGCTAAAGCGACTATCGCGGCTTTACAAAGAGAAGCTTTATGGTTGGATGTGCGCGATATCAAAACCACTCAAGAAAAACTGCTGACGCGCTTAGAAGAAGAGAAAGAGGAGCAAAATGCTAAAGCCATGCAAGCCCTTCAGGGGGGCGATTTTGCACAAGCGGCTCAATTGTCTTCACACTTGGAGAGTTTGCAAAAGGATATCAATAAGCTGCCCGACACTTTAGAAGCCGCTCAAGCGGCATGGCAAAACACGCATCAACACTGGGTGGCTTTTGCTGAGCGTTTTCACAGTTGGCGGGGAATGTTGAATGCACAACTGAGCGAGGTGTTAGCGGAAACGCAGACATTGCACGGGGAAATCGAAGCGGTGCATGATGATGTGAAAGCCAATCTCGCCAAAAGCGAGGAAATGGCTGAGGAGCTGAAAGCCTTAAAACAGTTGATGGCGAATTTGATGGCGCGTTTTGATTTATCCGCTCAACTCAAACCCAGTGATGAATTTACGCATCACAATAGCAGCAGTCTGAAACAGATTCAAGCAGCGATTGCCAAGTTAAGCGCGTTGCCCAGTCATCATCCTAATTATAATCAAGTGGTGATTATGGGCGGCAGTTTGTTATCCTCGACAGGCGATATGGCAGCGGCGGAAAAATTATTTCTCCAAGCCTTTAATCAGGCGATACCCGATTCGGCCGATAAAGCTTTAGCGTCTTTTAACCTGTTTTTGGTACGCTTACTTCGTAAAGATTATGATCACGCTTTAGTCGATTTACAAACGGCGATAGATTGTGAACGACGGTATGCCTTGCATGATGTTGAGAAATATCCGATGGTACGTCTTTTGGGTGCGGGCGGCATGGGGTGTGTGTTTTTATGCCATGATCAATGGGGTGAAAAACAAGTGGTGGTGAAATGTTTTTGGGAAGGCCGAAAAGGCACACGTCAAGCCGTTTTCGGGGAAGCGATGATTATGCGTCAAGTAGCGGGCGCGTATGTGCCCGCGCCATTGGATTGTGGTTATGTCGATGCCCACCGACAGGAACGCCCTTATTTTGTCAGCGAGTATATTGAAGGGGCTGTAGACGGTGAAAATTGGTTAGCCCAATATGGCGCATTCGACATTTCGACGGGTATTGCGGTGGGCATCGAAATCGCGAAAGGGCTAAAAGTGGCGCATGAGAAAGGGATTTATCATTTGGATTTAAAGCCGGCTAATCTGTTATTGAAACGGACAACAACGGGGTTAAGGGTTAAAATCATTGATTTTGGGTTGGCGCGGGTAGCGACTTCATTGCGACAAGAGGCGATGTCGCGCCGTACTACTGCGGGTATGACGCAATTTGGACAAGCAATAGTGGGGACAATATTATATGCCGCGCCAGAGCAAATGGGGGAGGTAGAATATGGCAAACCCGGTGCAAAAAGCGATTTATATGCATTAGGGGCGACATTGTATCGGTTAATGACGAATGAAAGTCCACGCACATTGAATCCACGTCGTTTATCGGATGCACCGCCAGCGTTATTTGATTTGTTGTGCCATTGTAAGGAAGAATATCCGGCACAGCGTCCAGATTCTGCGGCGGAGGTGCTAAAGCGTCTGGAAAGTCTATTAACACTGGCCACGACTATTGTGGTTTCGCCAACGGGAGACTGCCAAACCATCAGTGCTGCTATCAAAAAAGCGAAAGCGGGTGATCGTATTTTAGTGAAACAGGGCGTTTACCAAGAGGATTTAGTCATAGATAAGCCGTTAGAAATTATCGGTGAAGGGGATGTGAAGGAGATTGTGGTTGAAAGTCAAAATGCAAATTGTATTTATATGAAGACGGATCATGCCTTGGTACGTGGGTTGAGTTTGCATAATCGTGCTGAAAAACGTTTTGCCGTGAATATTCCACAGGGACAATTAACCTTGGAATACTGTGATATGACTTCGGATTCGTTGAGTTGTATTGGTATTCATGGCAACGAGGCAGAGGGGATTGTTCGTCATTGCAAAATTCATGATGGTAACGAACCAGGTATTATGGTTTATGACAACGGCACAGGGCAGATAGAAAACTGTGATATCTTTGGTAATGCTTTGGCAGGGATAGAAATCAAGACGGGTGGCAATCCCGTTGTCCAGCATTGCCAAATTCATGATAGTAAAAAAAGTACTGGTGTTTTGGTTTTTAAAAACGGCACAGGGCAAAAAGAAAACTGTGATATCTTTGGCAATGCTTATTCAGGGATAGAAATTAGAGAAGGTGGCAATCCCGTTGTCCAGAAATGTACCATTAAAAAGAATGCTTATCAGGCTGTGTATGTGCATGATGGCGGTGCCGGTACGATAGAAAACTGCGACTTACGAGATAACCCCAAAGGTGTTTGGTATATTGAGTCTGGCTGTCAGGTGCGTCGTAGTGGGAATGTGGAATAATAGTACAGCGGATTCGTTTAGTGTAGCTTAGTATAGCTTAGTACAGCTAATTACGGGGATAAACGAATTAATATCCGGGCCTATTTATGCAAAGGCTTTGAATCTAAAAAAGTGATAGAACGCTGATTGCACTGATTATCATGATTTCGGCTTCCATCAATTAATCATGTTCAACATCAATCTGATGACTACAATTTTTGCAAAATGATTAAGAAATCTCTACGATTCAATTCGCTTATCCCCGTAATTAGCTGTACTAAATATTTTCAGGCCGACCAGCAAACTAACGTTTTCAGCCCAAACAACAAATAAAAATGCTTAATATCGAAGGCTATCATCTATATTGAGTTTGGCTTGTTTGATACTTTTCTCAAAAAGATTCAGTGAAATGTCGCCTTCAAAGGGGAGGGTTTCAGAAATTAACCTCTCTTCTTCACACTGAAAATCAACATAAATCCCCCCTTCAACATGAACTAAAGTCTCTAAGTCATTAATTTACGAAATGATTTGTAGGAAAAAAAGTCGGGTTGCCCTATAATTTGACTCAATCCCTTTCATCAATCCAAGCTTGTTGAATGGCTTCCAGAATTTTTTCGCCACTGCGCTTTGGATCATCATCAAAGGCTGCCAATTCGCAAACCCAGTGATGCAAGTCAGGAAAATTGATAGACTGTGGATCAATGTCAGGAAATTTCTCGTACAATTCAATGGCAATGTCTTGTGTCTCTATCCATTTTAAACCCATGATAGGCCTCCTTTAATGATGTTCTCTAGCATAATTAATCGTGTAACGTGGAATTTCTATTACCAGATCGTCATCAACCACTTTTGCTTGACAGCTTAAACGCGATTCGGCTTCTAATCCCCATGCGAGATCTAATAAGTCTTCTTCTAATTCCCCAGCTTCTTCTAAAGAATCAAAGCCTTCGCGAATAATGACATGACAGGTTGTACAAGCCCCTTGTTGATCACAGGCATGTTCAAGTTCAATGCCATTTCTTAAAGCCGCATCACAAATGCGGGTTCCCTGTTCGACCTCAATCAGTGCCCCTTGGGGACAAATTTCTTCATGGGGTAAAAAAGTTAATTTTGGCATAATCAGTTTTTCTCCGTAAATTCATCAACACTATGGCCCTTCATGGCGCGATGAATAGCTGAATCCATCCGCCGTTGTGCATAAGATTGTGTGAGATCTTCTAGGTGTTCAATCGCTTTTTTAATCGCAGAGATATCAGTTCCTTCTTTCACTTTTAATAAATCATCAAGGCCTGAATTGATGTCTAAAAATTCGTGCTGTTTAAGTAAGAAATGTCCATCAGCTTTGAGGGCAGCACGTAGCGCATTGATAACCCGATCCGCTTCGACTTGTTGTTCGCGTAATGTTCGCGTTGCAACATCTTTTTGAGCATGTTCTAGCGACTCTTTTAACATGCGTTCAATATCGCTATCCTGTAGGCCGTAAGATGGTTTAACGGTAATTTCGCTGTGTACGCCAGTGGTTTCTTCTGTGGCTGCGACACTTAATAAACCATCTGCATCCACTTGAAAAGTCACACGAATCCGTGCCGAGCCGGCAACCATCGGCGGAATACCACGCAATTCAAAACGGGCCAGTGAGCGGCAATCAAGGACTAATTCACGTTCCCCTTGCATGACATGGATAACCATCGCCGTTTGTCCATCTTTAAAAGTGGTAAAGTCTTGGGCGCGTGCGACAGGAATGGTGGTATTACGCGGAATGATTTTCTCGACTAAACCGCCCATGGTTTCAATGCCGAGTGATAACGGAATCACGTCTAGCAATAGCATGTCATCATCAGGCTTGTTCCCTGCTAGAATATCGGCCTGAATAGCGGCCCCGATTGCCACCACTTTGTCGGGATCAATATCAACATGGGGAGGCCGTTTGAAAAATGCGCCCACTTTTTCACGTACACGCGGCATCCGCGTGGTGCCCCCTACCATGACAATTTCGCTGATATCATCAACGGTTAAACCGGCATCACGCAATGCACGACGACAGGGGAGAAGGGTTTTTTGGATAAAAGGATCGATCAGTTGATTCATTTGTTCATGCGTTAATTCCCCCTGCCATTGAATACCATCATCCAATTGAATACTTAAGGGTGCCGTATCTTGAGTTGTTAAGCTTTCTTTAGCAGTACGCGCAACATCAAGCAATTTCCGAATATGATGATGTTCGGCATCATCGGCAATATTGGCTTGCTGCATGATCCATTGCGCGATCACGCGATCCAGATCATCACCCCCTAAGGCAGAATCGCCAGCGGTTGCCATGACTTCAAATACACCACGATGCAAACGCAAAATGGAAATATCAAAGGTGCCACCGCCTAAATCATAAATCGCATGAACGCCTTCTGCACTCTTATCTAAACCATAAGCGACAGCCGCGGCGGTAGGTTCATTCAATAAGCGCAGTACATTTAAGCCGGCTAACGTGGCTGCATCTTTAGTCGCTTGACGTTGTGCGTCGTCAAAATAAGCGGGCACAGTAATCACGACACCGGATAATTCACCGCCCAAGGTTTCTTCTGCCCGTTTTTTCAGTGTATTGAGAATGTCTGCTGAAACCTGTACCGGACTTTTATCACCGGCCACCGTGCGAATCATTGGCATCCCTTGGCCTTCATTTTCGACAAAATGATAGGGCAAACGTGTGCCAATGGTTTTCACATCTTTCAAACCTCGCCCCATGATGCGTTTAACGGAAGCGATGGTATTCAGAGGATCGCTATTCGCAAACTGTTTCGCCGCATGGCCGACGAGGGGTACACTGTTTTTGCTGTAATGCACAATAGAAGGCAACAAGTGATGGCCTTCAATATCGGGGAGTGTTTCTGCAATCGCGCTGCGTACAGAAGCGACTAAAGAATTGGTGGTTCCTAAATCAATACCGGCTGCAAGGTTGTGTTGATGAGGGGCAGCAGTTTGTCCAGGTTCACTGATTTGTAAAAGTGCCATATTAATAAAATGCTCCTTGTTCTGACTTTGAAGTCAGTACAACGGATTAACGGAATAAACGGATAAGGATTTTGAGGAGAGCCTTTATTGCTTCTCCCTCCCCAATTCAATTCCACGAAAACGTTTGCGTGAAATACTAAAGTTTGAACTCCAATTTTAAGTACTGAAGCATAAATTTTCAGGTATTTTAGGAATATCAAAAAAATAAATTATCCCGCAGGGCTACTCTATGCACACAAATTATTTGTAACAAACTGTCGGATCACGCAGAGCCGCAGAGCAGCAGAGAATGAGATAAATTAAACAATCCGGCTTGAATGGCCTTTTGGGATAATTATTTTTTTGGAACTTCCTTAATAGAAGCAATGTTTATTTGTAATTAGAGACGCGAAGCATCGCGTCTCTACGCGGTAAAATACCGGTTTGTGGTTCAGTACTTAGTTCAGCCAGAGTGCATACGCAGTTGCCATTTTAAGCTACCTGGATGGTTTAAAATAAGCGTCTTTGACAGCGATACAGTAAAGGCGGCTAAGTTGTTGTCTTAACTGAAATTCTTGTTCAATATCAAAAGCACCGTAAAGGTTATAAAGATGTTTAAACCCAGCATCATA
>JAYQWI020000119.1:0-3692 GCA_035871815.2 Candidatus Parabeggiatoa communis | reverse complement strand
TGCATAACATGCAAATGCTAGAATCGGAATTCATTTGCATCAATTCCAAATCCACGCGCGGATCTTCATTACACGCATTGTATATAATATATTTAGTGGATAAACGATTATAGAATGTTTTTTTCAAATCAATCATTATGTAAACCTGTCATTGTACGATAAAAGCACAAAACGTTTATACTCCAGACGTTCAAGATATTGGATTTTAAACCTGCTATGTTTTGAAAACCTGGCAGGTTTTGCTGGGATTATTTCGTTTTTTTCATAATCCGAAAACTTGAACGTTTGAAGTCTATTAGAAAATACACCTTGTATTAGGTGCAATAAAATGTGGACTTTGGATTGTTGGATGCGCTTGTAAAATTTGCCACATTTCTGATAAATAGTTTTCTGGCAATTTGACTGATTTTTTTATAACGTTTTCCCGCGAGAAAACGGTACCTTCTTGAGAATCTTTCTTCAGTACTTTAAGAACTTCCGTAAAATCCGTTGTAGGGATACCACAGTATTCAAAAATTTCTTTGAGTACTTGTTGGGAATTCGTGATCAATTCCCTATAACGAACGGTAAACATAGCAAAATTTTGCTGATACAGTATAAAATAACGTTCCATCACCGAAAGCCATGTCAATGTTAATATTTCCACAGCTGACAAAGATTTACTCTCTTCTGCTGAATATTTAGCAATTAAAGGTACAAGCGGTTCCAAATCTGTCTGTAGTTTTGCTAAGCCAGTTGAATTGAGATCATCCGGCGTTAAGAATGCTCTAAAAGCAGATTTAACCCATGTTTCTGCATCCCGATACAAAAAGATGGCTTTAGCATCTGGAAAGTTTTTAAACATAAGATCGGCTATTTCAATGTCGAGGCGTCGAACTTTTATACTCCATGTAAGTGGAAGAGAATCAGATTTTGATGATTTACATAATATCTTAATACAGCTTTGTAATAGTTCATTCACATCAGCATTATCCCCATACGAGTGACGAATTTCTACTAATTGGTTGAGGATGTCTGGTTCAGAGAAACTGATGAGATTCTCTACTTGATTCAATGCTGAACTTAAAAGCGTAGAGCCACAACGTCCAACTGAATAGATTAGGATCAAACGCTTACTGTCAAAGCAAATATCATTGGCAAGTTGATGTAGTGTTTCATAAGAGACAGCAAATAAGCCAATTGCGTTTTCATACTGAGCTTGATAGTAGAAAGGAGCCTCAAATAAATCAGCATCAGCATGGGTTTCTACAAATAAAGCACGTTGATTTTCAACATCTAAGCAATAGAGACTGATGTTAGGATTTTCAATGATAACTTGTGCAGAAATCATACCTCCATTACTCAAAGCAAAATCAGTTGGGCTTTTATACATCATAGGGTTTTGTCGTCTTTTACTTTCAATATTCAAAATTTGTGCATTCATAATTCAAAATTTGTACATTCATATCAAAACTAGGAAAATGGGAATGCGCCTAGTGCAAGAAAGCGGAAATTTCCAGAGTTCTTCCAAGCCAAGACAACCATATCGTTTTTAATACCAGTAAAACTCAAAACTGGCATGAACAGTCGTTGTTCAGTATTTCACGCAAAAGTTGCGCGCAACTTTTGCGTGAAATAGAGTTTTGTTCAATACTTCAATTGTTCAAAACTTTTATTTAAGTTCGTTGTTGACTAGACAAAAAAATGAGTGTCTCATTTTAGAGTTTTTTTAAAGTCAGTCTATTTCAGACTTGAAAACCGTTATGAGCATGGATTGAGTTTCCAATGTTAAACTAAGCCCCCTACGTCGCCGTAAAGGACTCGTCTTCAAAACCGTGCGTGAGACTTTCACCTCACACGGCGCATCGAATAACTGTTAATTATTTGACCGTAGTCTTTCCAATAACGTCTTAAACCGTTACTTGCGTAACATCATTTCATCCTGCTCTGAGAATTACTTCCCACTCATGGTACTGATATATTTAATGACTATATTGTTCTCAGCTAGCAGTGTACACGTGGGCATATCCCCTTCATTACAAAGGGGCTTTTGCTTTTTGTACAATCCTGTTAAGCCTATCTATTAAAGTTTGATAAACGGAGCTCACCGTTTACTATGTTCCTTATTTTTTTGTTTCTGTAATACTTCGTGTATATTATGGTGAGTCTAATAGACTTAATTACCCCGTTTCCAAAGATTGGCTATATTCAGACTTAGATATTATCTATACACCGTGGCAATGTCTCTCTCGAAACCAATACCTATCATATTAACCTTCCCTACGTAATATGTATTTTCTTGCCAAACACGGATTATAACTTAGCTTGTTTCCGCTGGTGGTTACGGCATTTTATGTACATCGATAATTCCTCGCGTTATGGCCTATCTGATTATCTAGCACTGTTTAATAAGCTAATTCATTAAACAACACATTATTCCCTGCTTTACCAGTATCTTATCAGTGAAACCAATAAGGGAATTGACGTAGACTTTAGGTCATCTTGAGATAGCTTTAATCTCACAATCTTTGAATTATCACAATATGATGACTAAGCAATCATATTGAGCTCATATTACGTGCATTTCATTGCACTTTGTATGAAACGGGTCGCACAGTATTATCCACCATAGAGTGCCCAGATGAAGTTGCCAGCCACCATGCGAGGTTTGAAAGGCGTCTGTGCGATGCGATTTGCCCAGACCAACTGTTGTATAAGAATGTTTGAGCCTGTTTTTTATATCAGGCAATTTTAGGAGAAGTCAAAATTAGATCATCAATACTAGAAAACTCAAAGAGTTGTAAGAAATAGAGACTTAAAAAATTTTAAAATTTAATAATTTACCTCTAGCCAGTCGTTTGCTCTAATAACCATATAAATTTAAGTATTATTTCGGTAAAGATACAAAAAAAGGGCAACTTGGGCAACGTTATAAACTGATTGAAGCATGGCACGAGTTATCGCGGCCCCCTTCATATAAATGTTTTTGCTTGCAAAAACTTTTATATGAAATTTAGAGAAATAATTTTACACACTAAACCTAACAGGTTTTGGAAACCGCTCAGGTTTTCTAAAGTTATTTTTCTGAACCACCCAACGACCCCAGTACCTTCTGTTCTTTAATTTCCTTTAAAGGCAGCATGGCATTTCGTCTACCAAGCGTGACAAAAAACAGAATGATCAACAGTGAAGTCATAATATTAAAATGTAAAAAGAAGGCGCTACTGAGACTGCTTATACCGGGTGCCAGCGTCAATGCTAAACTCTTTTGCAGATTGGCTTCCAATCTTTTGGCAATGTCAAAAAGCTTACATAACTGAGAGAGACTGCCATCCATTAAAACGATTTCAGCCGTATCTGTCGCAATCGAAGTTGCACCTTGTAAAGAAATCGAGACATTCGCTGTTTTCATGGCAATCGTATCATTAATCCCATCGCCTATGAAACAAACCGATTTTCCCTCTTTTTGTAATTGTTCAACGATCTCTGCTTTCTGTTGTGGAAGAACCTCATAAAAATAACTATCCATACCCAAATCTTCGGCTAATTTTTGCGTCGGTTGCTGATGATCACCGGAAACAATCGCCATAAATTTGATCCCCTGTTGCCTCAATCCAGTCATCATGGGTTTGATTTCGGTTCTGACTGAACTCTGAAGTTCAATCACCCCAACAGCTTGATGATTGACGGCAACCACCACGATAGAATAACCG
>JAYQWI020000118.1:0-3395 GCA_035871815.2 Candidatus Parabeggiatoa communis | reverse complement strand
TAGTTTATCGCCTAAATAGAGTGTCAGTTCCCAATGTAATTCTGGATAAACCGCACAGGCACTGAACCAATAATAACCCGCTTTGCCCAAAAAGAACCGAACTTGTTTAAGCAATTCTAACAATTCTGTCGGTTCAGGCGCGTGGCGTTCTAGCCAGCGACGCGGATAGTCACGCAAAAATAGTGGAAATTCAGAATATTCTGCCTCACTGCTGGTTCTATAAGATTCAGGTGTGCCAGCATTAAGTTGTTCAACTAACCATTGTAAACCGGTTTCATTCGCGGGCAAAACCAGAAAATCTGCCTGTTCTAATAATGTTTTTCGATATCCCCATTGCTCTGGCGCTTCTAAAGTAAACAGAATACGATGTGTCCAAACCGCAAATTGATCAATCCAATTAACCAATTCACCTGTCACAGCGTTAATCAATCCCTGGCCATCCGAAAAAATCAGTAATCTGTGATCGGGATAACGTTCCGCTAATTCTGTGAGTGTCAGCGGCACAAAAGGATCAGAATCCGATTCAAGATAGCATTGGCGTGGATTGCCATCAAAATAAGAACGGATAATGAAGACACCCTCTTTAACCAATTGATTTATAAGTGTATTGACTAATTTGGCTTGATGATCTTTAAAAGTCATTCTATCTATCAAGACTAAATATTCAGGCAAGTGCGGCCGGCTGCCATAAACCGCTGTAGGCCAACCACCCGCTTCAATGGTTTTTTCTAAAGTCGCCGTTATATCAAGCGTATTGTCATCAATAGCACTATGTTTGCGTAACTGTTGGGCCGAGCGCGATAAACTGATAGGTTGAAAAATAGACTTTTCTAAGGCCATCGCTTTGACAGACAATCGTTGTAGTTGAGGCCGTACAGACGTGAATTGTCTCTTTAAGTCAAATCGCGTTAAATAGTCTCGCCCTCGTTTCCATAAATGCCATAGTAAAATAATCAAAGCTAAGACTAATGGGATTGTCCATAAGAAATTAGATTCTGGCTTTGATGAGTTTGGTATTTCCTCCGGAAACGGAGTAGGTGCTTGCACTGGATTTTCTTTTTCTGGAGGTGATACCGTTTTAGGCTGCTTTTCTGATGATAATTCAGGCGTTGTTGTTATTGACGATTCCGAGGAAATCTCAGTTAATGGTATTTCTGTGATCGTTGTCTGTTCATTTGGCATAAATTGATAGAAAACAAAACTCGCCATCACCACTAGCACTACGCCGATTCCAAAATAGGCCCATTTTTTCAGCTTAGATGGCCGAACCGTTTTTCGCGCTGGCCTCTCTAAAATCTTCTCCTTGGCTGTGCCGCGCCTCACTTCAGACGCTTCAACCTGTTTTACCCAATTATCAAAACGCTTATCAAATTCTGTTTGCTCTTTTGGAGAATGACACAGCACTGGGGCTAATAGCGTTTTTAATGAAGCCAGTTTGGGCGACAGTTCGCCCTGCTTGGCTAAGGCCAGTATCAAATTTTGGGCTGCAACAAATTGTGTCAGGCCGATGTTATAACCCGCCAGACGTAATTCATTGATAAATAACTGTAATTTTTCGGTTAAGATTTCGGCGGTGTTCATTTTTTCTATCTTGGTTACGTTCTAAATTTAGTTTGCAATTAGTTTGTCTCGGTTGGTTGGAGTGCAAACAAGCAAAATAAATTTTGCACTCCAATAACGCAAAATAAATTTTGCACTCCAATAGCGCAAAATAAATTTTGCACTCCAATAGGAAACAAGCAGAATTTTATTGTTTCTTTTGCCAATTTTCTAAAACACGTTCGGCTATTTGTTGATCATCGGCCGTTTTGACTAAGGTGCTGAATGTTCTTTTGCTTTGCGTTGAGTCAACTAAGGGATTGTCTACGTTTGGAAACATTTGGCGCAATACCAAAAGCCAATTTAATAATTCCGCCGTTGCAGGCGGTTTACGCAATCCGCTGTCTCGCATGGTATAAAATAATGTGAGTGCGTCAGTTAGAAAAGAAGCAATCTCACCTATTTGCGCGGCTAAACGGATTTCTACGATTTGTCGTAAACGTTCTTGTTCTGGAAACGGGATATTGTAGTAAATACAACGACGTAAGAAGGCATCGGGTAAACTCTTTTCCGCATTGCTTGTGAGGATTAAAACGGGTTGCATTTCGTCTGAAGCTTTGATTGGCTGATGACTCAGTTTGCCTAATTCGGGTACCCGAAAATAAGATTTTTCGATTTCATTCAGAATGTCATTCGGAAAATCTCGCGGCGCTTTGTCGATTTCATCAATCAATACAATAAAACGGTGAGGCTTGTTAAAGTCAAAATCATCTCCCAAGAGATGCTTGATATTGTCATCAAAATCGCTGGATAAAAAGGCTTCAACCGCTTTACGCTCATTCGACAGTAAAATCGCTAAACCCAAAGCATTGTAAGTGATATATTCTTGCGGTTTTGTGATGATATCGCAGCCTTCTATTGTTTTCGCCAATTGTGCAGCCTGAAAACGGCCCAGCGCATCATAGATATAAAATAAATCACGGGCGTTACTATTTGATTTTGTTTCAAATTTCAACACCTGATAGCCCAACTGACAGGCTAAATGATAAGCCAATTGGGTTTTACCCGTGCCCGGCTCACCGGTTAATAACAACGGTTGCCGCAATAATAAAGCCGCATTCACCGCATCAACCAATCCGGCATCGGGTAAATAATCCTTATCGGGTAGAAAGGTGTCAGGGCGATTACCGGGTGGCGCTTTAGGTAAAGCTTGCGGCGTTTCGCGACAAGCTTCGATGTTGTCGGTATAAAAGGGGTAGTGCATCTTGATATGTCCTCATAATCTATGGCGTTTCAAGGATATCTTGTAATTTTCCACCTAATGTTTTCATGGGTATTGTACGCTGTTTTTGATAGAGCGCTTCAATCTCCTCTTTGACAGCATCAATATCGCGGTGACGGCTTATCGTCTGTATATAATTGTTTGCCCAAGCCAAAACATCGTTTTTTCCCACACTTGAAAGCGCTGGCAATACAACCCCATAGGCTTGATACTGTTTATAAAAGTCAAGCAAACCTAATTCTGATAATTCAAATGGCGCTTTGGCTTGCCTAAAAAAGGTTTTCCGAGTAGCGGTTTTTTGATAACGAAAAAACAGGCAAACGACTAATGGGTGTTTAAATAAAAAAGGTTCTTGTGTCACTATTTTTGACCAACCTTCGCTGTCGTCATACCAAAATCGGATAAATTCCTGAATAAAGGGATGAATATTGCATTGTCCATTTGCAATATCAATTGGCGCATAAATGAATACGGGAGAATTTATTTTAGCGAGACTTCTCGCAAATTCATTTTTCCAATTGTTACTATCAGAAAAATAGACTTCTTTTCGTAAACACTGCCATATTTTTTGATG
>JAYQWI020000117.1:0-6688 GCA_035871815.2 Candidatus Parabeggiatoa communis | reverse complement strand
GCGTGAGCTTGCTTTTAAATTACAATAATACGGAGAATCCTTTAAATATGAAAATACCGCATGACAATTTTGTCAAACTCAGTCTCTGCTTTTTTCTCAGTTTGCTCAGTGCCCCATTATCGGCTGCCACAGTTGAACCTCTAATCTGGAATCAACTTAAAGTAACCGAAGAAATACCTCTGATTGTCACTTTACATGATCCCGTGATTGCTCATCTTGATGCTCAAAAACACGGCTTTCGAAGCAAGGTGTCAGATAAACAGCGTAGACAGCTCATCGCGCAGAGTCAAGCGTCTGTCTTGGCCTCATTATCGGCGACTCGTTCCAAAACAGGGCCTGATTTCAAATTGAAACGTCAGTATCACTATATACCCGCCTTAGCGGGTCGGTTCTCGCATCAGGCCCTCACGATTTTGCAAAATCACCCTGAAGTCGCTTCGATTCAATTAGATAAACAATATGAATTCATATTGGCCGACAGCAAACAGCAAATCAAGGTCGATGCGGTTCATGCGCTCCCTTATACTGGTAAAGGGGTTACAGTCGCGGTGTTAGATTCCGGGATTGACACCGATCATCCCGATTTGGCCGATAGTATTGTCGCGCAACATTGTTTTTCAGATCGCTCCTGTCCGCCATTTGGTACCAATGAAAGCACTTTTGCTGAAGATGATATCTATGGCATGGGGCATGGTACCTTCATCGCCGGAACGATCACTTCGCCACAAGGTATTGCACCCGATGCCGGTATTATCGCCATCAAAGTCTCCAGCCAGATCGGCATTTTCAGTGCCCCTTTACAGTCCGATATCCTAGCTGGTTTAGATTGGATTCGGGCCAATCTCAGCACTCAACCTGTTCAAATCATTAGCCTCAGTTTAGGCAGTGGTGCTTATTCTAATGTTTGCGATGACGATGATCCCGCTACCACCACGATTTTTAAACAACTGCGAGAACAAGGCGTTTCGATTTTTGTCGGTGTCGGTAATGACGGTTTGACGGATCAGATAGCCTCACCCGCTTGTTTGAATGATGCCATTGCAGTCGGTGCCACGGATATGGCCGGTGAAGTCGCTGATTTTAGTAACAGCAATCACTTAGTCGATATCCTTGCCCCTGGTGTGAATATCACGTCTTCAATGATAGGCGGTGGCCAGATTACCCAAAACGGTACCTCCTTTTCCAGCCCTATCGCAGCTGGTGTCGCCGCTTTAATGCTAGAAGTCTATCCCACGCTAACGCCCAGCTTAATAGAAATCCTGATGGAAAAAACCGGCGTGATGATCACTGATGTCAAAAACGGCCTCACCTTTCCCCGTCTTGATGCCCTAGCCGCTGTCAAGGCCCTACCAGCAGAAACGGTAGTCTTTGACTTCCTAACCAAAGGGGCCATCGTGCCAGAAACGGGTGGCGCTGTCACCATTGAAGTCAACCGGCTCTGGAGCACCACAGGGCGCGTCTCAGTCGACTACCTCACAGAAGAGGACTCTGCCATAGCAGGTGAAGATTATACTGCCACGGCCGGTACCTTGGTTTGGGAAGACGGCGATATCAATCCCAAAAGCTTTACTGTCACCATTCTGGATGACGGCCACCCAGAAAGCTTTGAAGAAGCCTTCTCAATAGCCTTACAAAATCCAACCGGCAACCAGTTCGCCCATGCTTCAAACCAAAGCAAAGTCACCATTATAGATAATGATGGCGCAGGGCACTTTGAATTAACCGGCATCAGCGACTACACACGCATAGATGATTTTTTTATCTATCAAATCAACTATGGCATCGAAGAGAATCTCAACTCAGTCCAAATTGAAGTGGCCCGTCAAGAAGGCGATCAAGGCATCGTATCAGTAGACTATGCCACCCTAGACGGTACAGCGAAAGCCGGTAGCGACTATACCCCAACCACAGGCACCTTGACTTGGGCCCATGGCGACGTGGATGACAAAACATTCAACATACCCATTTTGGATAATACCGTATTTGAAGGCAAAAAAACCTTAAGCGTAATGTTATCCAATCCCACAGGCGGCGCAACACTAGATGAAGACGTTCAGAGTATCGTTGCCATTAGTGATAATGAATATAGCCTCGGTATCGCAGACAGTAGCTTTGAATCCGGGCAACCCGACTTACCCCATCCTGTCTGGAATACTGCCATTAGCGGACTGCGTGAAAGTGCGATTTTTGCTAATCCCAGATTAGCCCGCACCGGCAATAATATGATATTTTTTGGCGGAATACCCCTACCCACCGCCGCCTTTGCCAGACAAAGCTTCATCATGCCTTTAGAAACCACAAAATTAAACTTCTGGCTCAAAATCCCCCCACCAGCCAGCGGCAGCCTTTCTGATATCATGACTGTTATGATTGATGGCCACAAACAGTTTGAGATCACAGCAGACAAAGCCGCTGAATATGCCGATTACAAACTGGTTTCCCTAGATGTCCGTGCTTATGCCAATGGCCATATCCATGATGTCTTTTTTTATTCAGAAATTTTCGGCCACGATAACGCAACAACCGCTTTCTTGATTGATGACGTTGAATTAGTGCAACAGGATGCCGGCCTATTACAGTTTGCCCAAACCGAGTACACTGTCAATGAAAACAGTGGGTTAGTCACCTTTGAAGTCAAGCGATTGTTAGGCCAGCGAGGCCAAATCACTGTGAATTACATGACTTCAGACGACTCAGCCCAAGCCAGCATTGATTATACCCCCGTCACAGGTACCCTAACCTGGCCAGATGGCGACACCCGTAAGCAAACCTTTACCGTACCTATCACTGATAACAGCTATTATGGAAAAGAGAAAAGCTTCAAAGTCAGCTTACTCAATCCCACCGGCGGCGCGAGTACCGAATTAGCAGAAGCCGCAAAAGTGACGATCATCAATGACGAACCCCCACTGGCAGCCATCAGCGATGGCAGTTTTGAACTAGGCACCCCAAATCCCGTATGGCATGAAACAGATAGCCTTGGCATCTCACCCATTTGTAGTCATACGACTTGTGGCGAACCCGATTTTCCGAGTCAAGCACACACAGGCGAATACTTCGCCTGGTTTGGCAGCGCCTATCCAGCCAGAATCGAATCCCTTGAACAAACCTTAATTATACCCGTAGGCACAACCGCATTAAGTTTCTGGTTACAAATACCCAGTGCCGAAAGTCCCGGATATTTACAAATCAGTATTGATAACCAACCCATTTTTGGCATCACAGAAGCCGATGCGCCCAAATATCCTGAATATACCCAAATCACAAGCGACATCAGTGCTTATGCCGACAATCAAATTCATCAACTGTACATTGAATCCAATGTTGTCGGCGGAGCCGCGATGAGATTCTTTGTTGATGATATCGCATTGGTTTCCCCCCCCTGTTCTCCAGCAGTGACACCCATACCAGAAGCCCCTAAACTTCAAGTCACTATCAGCGAAAATCATGCCCAAGCCACTTGGACAACAGTCAGCAATGCAGAAGGCTATATTTTATCCTACGCCCCCTATTCTGACACCATGAGTGAAATCACACTCAATCAAATAACGGCCATAGATTTAGGCCCCCAAAACCAAATATTGCGTCAATTAAGCCCTGGCACAGCCCTTTATGTTGCCATCCAAGCTTACAATTGCAGCGGCAAAAGCCCCTACTCCAAACCCCATATCCTTATCATTCCGTTTTAATGAAATAAGATTTGTAGGAGGCATGCAAGTATTTTTTTTGCCCGCCCCTTAAAAAGGGTGGCATTTTTAATCTCACGCTTCGCGCAAAGTCGCGTTCAAAGCATTAAGAAGTAGAGACGCACGGCCGTGCGTCTCTACTTTGCGCCTTTGCGTGAGGTTAAAAACGCAAAACACAACCAATAACCATGATTTTAAAAACCCCCTATTACCTGATAGATGAAAACAGGTTAGTCAATAATTTACAAAAAATTCAATCGGTTAGAAAACTATCCGGCGCTAAATCGGTACTCGCCTTAAAATGCTTTTCAACTTGGGCGGTTTTTGATTTGATGCGTCAATACTTAGATGGCACAACAAGCAGTTCTTTATACGAAGCCAGATTAGGCTATGAAAAATTTGGCGGTGAAGTTCATGCTTACAGTGTTGCTTTTTCTGGAGACGATATCAAAGCATTAAAAGGCTATTCAAACAAAATCATCTTTAATTCCATCTCTCAATTACAGGCCTTTCATGATCAAGTTAGCCATCTTGATATTGGATTACGCATCAATCCGCAAATCAGCTTTTCCGACTATGAACTCGCCGATCCCGCTAGACGGTATTCAAGGTTGGGTGTCACTGACTTTAACGCAATACATCAAGTCTTACCTTTGATCAATGGCGTGATGTTCCATTATAATTGCGAAAATGAGGATTTTGATCGCTATTCAACCATGCTGGATACCCTCAGTGAGACTTATGCTGAACTATTGCCTCAATTAGAGTGGGTGAGTTTAGGGGGCGGGGTTGCGTTTACTTCAGAAGACTATCCTCTGGAAAAATTCGCTCAAAAATTGAAAGCCTTTAGCCAACGTTTTGAGGTTCAAGTTTATCTGGAACCGGGAGAGGCCGCCGTAACCGAATCTACTGATCTCGTCACAACCGTATTGGACATCGTCCATAATGAAATCGATATCGCTATTGTAGACAGTTCAATAGAAACCCACATGCTCGATCTGTTAGAATACCGAGCCGAAGCAAGCCTCAAGGGTTCAAATCAAGGTGAATACCCATACATGATAGCCGGAAAAACCTGTCTCGCTGGCGATATTTTCGGCACTTTTCAGTTTAAATCCAAATTAAAAGTGGGCGATCAAATCACGATTACCGATGCGGGCGGATACACCATGGTTAAAATGAACTGGTTCAATGGCCTCAAAATGCCTTCTATTGTCGTCAAAAGACTCAATGGTACGCATGAACTCATCAAAACGTTTGATTATACTGATTTCAAAAACAACTTATCATAAGGAAATCGCTCAACGTGAAAAAAAATGTACTGATTATCGGTGCCGGTGGAGTCGCTCATGTGGTTGCACATAAAGCCGCTCAACATAATACGGTTTTGGGTAATATTTGCATTGCCTCAAGAACAGTCGCAAAATGTGAACAGATCATCGAAAGCATTCACCGGAAAAACAATTTGGCCGATGTCAATCAAAAACTGTATGCGAAACAGGTTGATGCCAGTCAAACGGCCAACGTGGTGAAACTGATTCAAGACACCCAATCTGCGATAGTGATTAATGTCGGCAGTGCTTTTATCAACATGCCGATTATGGATGCCTGCCTTGAGGCCGGCGCGGCTTACATAGACACCGCCGTCCAGGAAGAATTTGAAGTGATCAATGCTAAATTTCCTTGGTATGCTGAATTTGAATGGCCAAAAAGAGCGTTGTTTAAAGAAAAGGGACTCACAGCCATTTTAGGTGCGGGATTTGATCCGGGTGTCGTCAACGCTTATTGCGCTTATGCTTTAAAACATGAGTTTGACAAAATCAGCGTGATTGACATCATGGATGTCAATGCTGGCGATCATGGCAAATTTTTTGCCACTAACTTTGATCCAGAAATCAACCTGCGTGAAATTTTGGAAAATGTGGGGTATTGGGAAAACAGACAATGGCAGGAATGTGGGCATCATGCCAAATCGAAACGTTATGACTTTCCCGTAGTGGGAGAACATCAAGTCTATTTAATGGGGCATGATGAAATTCATTCGCTCTCCATCAATTTAGACGTTGACACCGTTCGTTTCTGGATGGGCTTTAGCGAACATTATATCAATTGTTTCAACGTGTTAAAACAGATCGGCTTATTAAACCATAATCCCATCACGACAACAGAAGGCTTAGAAGTCGTTCCCTTAAAAGTCGTCAAAGCCTGTTTACCCGATCCCGCCTCACTAGCACCAGGGTATACCGGCAAAACCTGTATAGGCAACCTGATAACAGGAGAAAAGGATGGCAAAGAGAAGCGCCTCTTCATTTACAACATCTGTGATCATGAAAAATGCTATCAAGAAGTAGAGGCCCAAGCGATTTCATATACCGCCGGCGTTCCCGCTGTTGCCGCCGCGATTTTGATTGCCAACGGCGAATGGGATGTCAAAACGATGATGAATGTGGAAGAACTGAATCCTGATCCCTTTATTAACCTCTTAAATGAAATCGGATTACCAACCGAAATCAGGCAAGAATAAACCGTAGAGACGCACTGCCGTGCGTCTCTTTACTGCCGTGCGTCTCCAGGGCCGTGCGTCTCTTTACTGCCGTGCGTCTCCAGGGCCGTGCGTCTTTATAAAAAACGTGATTATCAAGTAAGTACTGAACCACAAATAAACCGGTATTTTAATTAATAGAAGCAACCAAGGGTAAAATACCTGTTTATTTGTGCTTCAGTACTTATCATCTTAAAAAATCGGTATTCTTTATGAATCCTTTCCGAAGAAAAAAAATGAACAAGAAATATTGTCGTGTACCGGCTGAATTAAAAAAGGGGATTAAAATCACAGAAACAGACAGAAAATTAAAACAAGTTAATGACTTAAAAAAACAACTTATTGAAGATTTTAACCAAGGTAATTTACCCCGCTTTAACACGCGATTGGGTTTTCTCAGGGAAAATCAAGCCGATAAGCCAGCATTGCTTGCCAAAAGTCTTTCTGATATTGCCGAAAA
>JAYQWI020000116.1:0-3915 GCA_035871815.2 Candidatus Parabeggiatoa communis | reverse complement strand
TTACAAATCATTGAACCGGTGAAGATAGAAGCCCAAATCAATGAAATCACCGGCGTTGTTACTAATGGCTTATTTGCTGCACGCCGGGCCGATGTATTGCTATTAGGTAGCCAAGATGGGGTTAAAGTGTTGGATTGATTTAGGGAAATAAATAACGCAAGAGACGCAAGAGACGCAAGAGACGCAAGAGACGTAAAGATTTCCCATCTTTAGCGTCTTTAGCGTCTTTAGCGTCTTTAGCGTTTATTTCTTTTTTAATGAACGACAAGAACACAGATTGGGGAATAATCGGCTCAATGAATGGGAAAGTACGGATTATTGGTGGGGAATGGCGGGGGCGTAAATTACGAGTGCTTGATAAACCGGGGTTACGTCCAACACAGGATCGTATGCGTGAAACCTTATTTAACTGGTTAGCGATGCACTTACCCGGTAGTCGCTGTTTGGATTTATTTGCCGGATCGGGTGCTTTAGGAATAGAAGCCGCTTCACGCGGCGCGAAACATGTGATATTAGTCGAAAAAGAACGCGAAGTGGTGCGAAATTTGAACCAACATATCGCCACCTTGGGTGCTGACAACTTAGAAGTTATCCATGCTGACGTGATACGATTTTTAAAAAACAGTTCTTCAGCTTTTGATATCGTGTTTTTAGATCCACCCTTTCGACATGATTTAGTGAGCCCTTGTTGTACCTTATTAGAACAATGTGGTTGGATCGCGCCACAAACCTATATTTATTTAGAAGAAGAAGTGCGCCTTGGACAACCCACTTTACCCACGACTTGGCAAGTGATTCGTCGTCAAACGGCGGGACAAGTTGCCGGTTTTTTAGTGCAGCGTTGATGCACATTTTTGAGAGGTGATTTTTGGGTAGCTGTTTGTAGGGGCAATCCCTTGTGGTTGCCCCAATGAATGACAGACATAAAAAAAGCGGATGCCTTGATTCTCAGATTAAGCCCCTGAGGCTTGAAGCCTCGCATAAATCTGATCTTTCAAGAGCACCCGCTTTTTCTTCAACTGTTCAGCATAATGATCTGCAACGGGCTCAACATTGTGCTCAATAGCGTCGATTTCATGAGTGATTGCATGGTACTCACTATAAATGTTTTTGAAATCACTATCACTGTCATGCAATTGCTCAATCATATCCCGATATTGCGGAAAGTCCTGATGGATGTCATGGGATTCGCCAAACATAGTCATTTCTCCTCGTTATTTAAATCAATGCCAAAAAACAAAAAAAATGAGGTGGATGTGCTGCCATATCCACCCAGTTGCGATCCTTCGCCGTTTTTGCGCCCGTGACATGTTACTCACTCAACTGCTTTACGATTTTCGCCACCTTTATGCGCGTTTTGCTATCATCAATACTACGATCTATACCAAAATCATTGTCATTAATGAAGGCCAAATATTCATCATCCAATATGGCTATGCCTTCAATCCCCACAGCCAAATCCGTTTGTTCTTTGCTAGAATCAAAAACCCGTTTTTTGTCCAACAATTCAATACCGTGTTCCTCCAAATTTTGCACCGTTTCTAATGACGGCGATCTGGATTCTTCATCCCATTGTTGGTCAACAATATTACTTCCCGAATCCAAGATGGATACCCGATATAACTTGGTGTGCCTGTGAACATGCTCCAAAATAATCAATTTATCTGTATCCAAAGCCACCATTTCACTGATTTTCACATCGCTTTGTTTCGTTGTATTATCCCAAAAAGTGTCATGGGTATCAAGCATATAGACATATTCGCCCATAACTTTTGGTATATCCTCTTGAAGACTCAATTTAAATAAGCGGACATAACGAGACTTTTCGTAAGCCGCTTGATCAGGATTAGCCAAAGGCCCGGCCATGATAAAATACAAAAACTGTTCATCGGGACTGATCGCAAGGGCTTCAATACCCCGATCCAATTGCCGTTTTTTCAAAATCGCTGGCAATATACCTCTCACCAGATAATTCGCTTCGGTCAAATCATTTTCCACACCACTTGGCACAAGCCGTTCCATAATGCGTCCATCAGCTGTAAGATGCACCAAACTGGGCGCATATTCCTCAGCTATCCAAAAACTACCATTGAATAATCTGATAATCGCTTCAGGATCAAGCCCATTAGGATCGAAGGCCTTTTTATCACCCTTATTATCATAGGCATTTTCAGTGTTAGTGACTTGTAAAGGATTGGGCAAACCAGATATCTTTTTTCCATCACTATCCTTGATTTCGATGGTTTGCGTGACTTCATAACCCACCTTTGCGCCAATCAGGCCCCCAGTATCAATATTAAGCTTATAAATCGTTGGTGTAAAGTTCGCGACGGGGAATATTTTGCCATCCTCATCAACGGCCCCATTATTCATGCAAAAATTTGCCTTCCCGATCAACTCTTCGCTTTTATCACAATCAATAGTAGGGCCTCTATCAGTGATGGTATAAATTTCATCAGTAGGATCATCGCGGTAATGAAAAGCGCCACTACCGAGGCCAATTTGCAATGCCAGTGTTTTGCCGCCCTGAAAAGAGACACTTTCCATCGGCACATCAAGGGTAATGATTTCCTCACCCGAAGTCACCATTGAAATAACATCATCGTCATCACAGGCAGTCAGGTTAACAATGAGAATACCCAAGAGCAGAATATAAAAAAGGCGTAAATTCATATTACAATTGTTCCTTATTAAAAAATTCAATTAGCGCAAAATCATGACAATCAGTGCAATAAACGTTCTATTCGTTTTATATTTGAAAACCGACTCATTTTACGTTTAATATCCTATTCGTTTTACAGTATTATCAAGTTTTGCTTTTTTCAATTAATCATTAATTATGAACAACTGAACTATTTTTATCAACGTGTTAAATTTTACATCAATTTAGACTCACAATAAAAATTTTTTATATTATTAATTATGTCAATAACAAAAAAGCCTCCCCATCGTGTTGGATTATTCGTCACTTGTTTAGTGGATTTATTTCGTCCCAATGTCGGTTTTGCTACGATCAAATTGCTCGAAAAAGCGGGCTGCGAAGTGGAGATTCCCAGCGCCCAAACGTGTTGTGGACAACCGGCTTATAATAATGGCGATTTAGCCAATACTCGCCAAATTGCTCAACAAGTCATTAATCATTTCGATGAATTTGATTATATCGTCGCCCCATCCGGTTCATGTGCCGCGATGCTTAAACACCATTATCCACAATTATTTAAGGATGATGCACAATGGGAAGAGAAAGCGCAAGCTTTTGCCAATCGCTGTTATGAATTAGTGAGTTTTTTAACCGATGTCTGTGGTATGACACAAATATCGGCCCAATTTGAACACGCTGTTACCTATCACGACGCTTGCTCAGGATTACGAGAATTAGGGATTCATAGCCAACCACGGCAATTATTGAACACTGTACAAGGTTGCCAAATAAATGAAATGAAAGAGGCCGATGTCTGTTGCGGATTTGGCGGCACCTTTTGTGTCAAATATCCTGAAATTTCTGCTCGCATGGTATCCGACAAAGTGGCTCATATTGAAGCCACCGAGGCTGAAGTTTTACTGGCAGGTGATATGGGTTGTTTATTGAATATAGCAGGGCGTTTAAAACGCTTAAAAAGTCCCGTGAAGGTTTATCATATTGCTGAAGTGTTGGCAGAAATGGCCAACGTGCCAGCGATTGGAGAAGGGGAAAACTGAAAACACAGGGATTGCTGCTATAAAGGATATTATGCTTGTAGGGGCAATCCCTTGTGCTTGCCCTGTGATTGCCTAAAGGCCGTATCAATTCCTCAAATAAAATTTCAGATGGAAAAATGGGAGCAAGTCATTCTGTTTCTTCATTCATGATAATACGTTCAAAAGCGCGAAATTTTGAGAGGGGTTTATGATTAAAGAGTGCTTCAGTCTGTTTGC
>JAYQWI020000115.1:0-7032 GCA_035871815.2 Candidatus Parabeggiatoa communis | reverse complement strand
GTGGGATTGTGATGAAACAATGGGTACCGTGACGTGTACACGGCCCAGCCTTGCTGCTAGGGCAACAGCAGAACCGATTACGATCACAGTCATCGCCTTATCAACAGATAAAGCGCGTTTGATTGCCGAATCCCAAATCAGTGCTGACGAGACGGTTCCTGAAATTGCTGGAACACCTATCCCTGTGATCGTCAACGTCGGTTATGCCTTAGATTGGGGAGTCTCCTCTACCAGCAAAGGTACTGTGACGGCTCAACCCGATAAACCCGTTTATTCGCCAGATGAAAACGTCACTTTGAGCGCCACAGCGGAATCCTGTTTTGAATTTAGGGATTGGACAGGCGCTTGTAAAAAAGCTGGCGGTGCTGAATGTACTCTGCAAATGGATGCCAATAAAGAGACTACCGCGCATTTTCAACCGCAAGTCGCGAACTTGCAGATCACGGCAGAACAGGGCAAAGTGAGGATTGAACCTGATCAAGAGGAGTATCATTGTGGCGATGAGATCACCTTAACCGCCACAGCCCATCCCGGTTATGTCTTCATCGGTTGGGAAGGTGAAACGTCTGATGAGTCAGATAACCACTTGCTTAGGGTACTTGAGAAAGAAAACCCTATCAAGGCGCTCTTTGAACCAACCTTAAGGCTCACTCCAAGCGCCATTCGGACAACACCGGGAGCCGTTTTGCATTTTCAGGCCAAGAATAGCCGTACAGGTGACTATTTTTGGGAGGCGACAGCCGGCAAAACTCAAGCCTCCGCTGATAAAGCAACCTACACCGTACCAGAAGAAGGCGTATTTTATGTCTGGGTGACTGATGGGGTTGATTTTGCCTGGGCCTTAGTCGAGGCTACCCAAGACGACACATTAGTCTTGCTACATATCGCGCCTGAAACCTTAAACGTGTTAGTCGATGAAACCCAAGCCATCTCAGTTCGGGGTTATTTAGTCGATGGCAGCTTTATAGATTTAACGACACAGGCCGAATTGCAAATTGAAGAATCAGAGATTGCCCAAGTGAAAAACGGTGAAGTCACCGCCAAAAGCGCAGGGGCTGCGACACTGGTTGCGCGTTATCAAGACAAACAAGCAGCAATACCCGTCAATGTGCAAGAAAAAACCTATCGGTTAAAGGTTGAACCCGATATCATTATTTTGCCAGAAGGCGCCAGCCAGCCCGTCAAGGTTTATGAAATCACACAAACAGGTGAAGAAACGCTTTTTGAACAAGCTGAATTGAAACTATGTGATTCAGACAATCCCACCGATTTGGAAAACTGTCAGGCCTCCGAAATCGTCTCCATTGAAAACGGTATCGTGACAGGCCTGAAAACGGGTTCAACATGGTTATCAATCCGTGCTGGCAAAACCGTCTTATCAATTTCAGTCTTGGTAGTGCATTCACTGCCTTTAGACATCACACCCGCTTATGCCACGATAGAAAGAAATGAACCCGTTTCCTTTTCAGTGACTGGCGGCGAACCGCCTTATCAGATGACAACCGATAGCGGTGGCATTCTGGAAACCGGCGAAAAAGAAAATAGCTTTATTTATCAACATGATATTGCCAATACGGTTGTCTTAACCGCAACCGATGCCTTAAAGCAGTCCGCACAAGCCAAAGTTGAAATCGTGAGGCCATTAACCGTCACACCAGAACAGGCCGTGATTGAGCGTCAAGGGCAAGTCACATTACGCGCCAGCGGTGGTGATGGCGATTATGTTTGGATAGCCACACGCGGGCAAGTGCGAAAGATATCCGACGACACGGTTCAATATGTCGCACCCAAACGGGCAGGGCTGCATACCGTCACCGTTATCGACGGCTTAGGCAATAGCCTAGAAGTTTTAATATTAGTAGGCAAAGACTTAGCATTAAGTCAACAACAATTATTCCTAGTCCCAGGGGAAACAACCCAGCTTCGCGTATTAGGCGGCGTACATCCGTACACCCTGACAGCCACAGGCGGTACCGCCGATTTACATTCTGGCATTATAGAATATACCGCGCCACAAGTCGCCGGGCATTACAGCCTAAATTTAAAAGATGCCGACAGGCATCACGTCAGTGCCGAGATCACAGTCGCCTTAGATTTATGGATAACCCCCGTTTCAGGGCATTTAGATATGGGAGAAAGCTTAACCTTACACGCCACAGGCGGTTTTGGGAAAAAACGCTGGGGCAGCAATGCAGGGGATTTGGATAAAACCGAAGGTGAAACCGTCATTTGGACGGCCCCAAATCAAATCGGCACCACCTTCATTTATGTCAGCGATGCCGCCGGCACCTTAAAAAAAGCAACTATAGAAGTCGCCTCCCCCGGTTTAGCGATCACGCCCTCAATCCGGCAGATTCATCCCAAAGAGACCGGTGATTTTACCGTCACGGGAGGCATTGCCCCTTACACTTGGATTGCAAAACAGGGTGAACTGCCCGCTGATCAACAAGGCAATACCATCACGTATACCGCACCACAGATCAAAGGCATTGATGAACTCATCGTGGCAGATGCCGCCGATAAAAGCGCACAAGCTCAAATCAATGTGTATACCAAGGAATTACTGGCATCACCGAAAACCTTATATATTCATTCAGGTGAAACCTTAAAAATAGCCCTCAGCGGTGGCACAGGCGATTACACACTTTGGGCCGGTTTAGGGGTACTGAGTGATTCTCAAATCAGGCTTGAAGGCGAACTGTACAAAGCAACAGATTATACCGCCCCTAAGCAATACAAAGGACATGACACGATTCAAGTGTTAGACACTGCCGGTAATCTAGGCAGTATTGATGTCGAAATCACAGCTGATCTGATCAGTGCCTACGCCGGCCCCGATGGCCAGGTTGATGAGGATGGCATGAACCAAGCCGTATCCGACTTCTTTGCCGGAAAGCCTTGGTTAAACAGGCACACCTTACATTGGATCAGTGAGCTTTTTCTCCGAAACCGGATATCGGCTCATGACGCGGCTATTGTCAATCAGTATGCTGGAGAAGATGGGCGGATTGATGAAGCCGAAATGAACCAAGCCTTGGCGGATTTATTTGCGGGCAAGTTAGACGAGACGGCCTTGTATTGGATTGTGAAAAGGTTTCATCAGGATGAGGTTTAGCAAAGCGACTGAGATCGATATAAACGCTAAAGACGCTAAAGATGCTAAAGATGTTCTGTTATCAATAGAATTTTTTTGCATCGAAGCATCTCTTGCGTCTCTTGCGTCTCTTGCGTTAAATAGAGTTTGTCAGATACATAAGTTGGCCTTGAACATAGGGGATATCAAAAGTATTGATAACTGATAACTGATAACTGAAAAAGCGCAGTGGAGAAGTATTGACTATTGATGCTGAACAAATCATCGTAGCGGAAACCCACGATTTGAAAGTATGGGGGCAACTCCCAACACCATTTGAATAAAAAACCATCACAAATGTTAAAAGAACTGGATATTTTTGGATTTAAATCTATCCATGCACTGAGGCTTGAATTAAAACCTATTAATGTGTTAATAGGGGCAAACGGGGCGGGTAAGTCAAATTTTATTGATATTTTTAGACTACTGGCCTCCTTGAAAAACAATAGCTTACAGTTTTATGTCGGTAAAAGTGGCGGGGCTAATAGTCTGCTACATTATGGCACAGAGGTGACTCCTCAAATGGCAGCACGCTTCTGTCTTGATATTGATCAGGTTCTCTGTTCGTATGAACTGAAATTAGTCGAAGCGCCTATTGATACGCTCATATTTTTAGAGGAATCTTTTGACTCTCTGGAAAAATTGGAAAAATTGGGCACAGGGCATAAGGAAAGTTTCTTTTTCAACGCACAACCGTTTAATCAGCTTAATCAAAAAGTGCAAGATGAAATCAAGCAATATCATGTTTTCCAATTTCATAATACTTCTGAAACCGCTAAAATGCGTGGCAATTGTGAACTCCATAACAATCGTTCATTATTGAATGATGGCGGTAATTTGGCTGCTGTTCTCTACAAATTACAACAAACACAATTTCCCTACTATGAACGTATTGTTGATGTGATCAGACAAATCGCACCGTTTTTTAATGACTTTATCCTAGAACCTTTGGCACTCAATCCCAATTATATTCAACTTCATTGGCGTTCTTGTTATTCAAAGTATGACTTTGGGCCTCATCAACTTTCTGATGGCACTTTACGCACTATGGCATTGATCACAACCTTATTACAGCCGGAATCAGATTTACCTTCGTTGATAGTGTTAGATGAACCTGAACTGGGCCTCCATCCTTATGCTATCACCGTATTGGCTTCACTTATCCGTAGTGCCTCAGTTCATACACAAATTATTTTAGCCACTCAATCTAGCACTTTTATTGATCATTTTAATACTGATGAAGTGATTGTCGTGGAACAGAAAAAAGGGGTTTCTTCCTTTAATCGCCTTGTGCCAGAAGAACTGACGGAATGGTTAGAAGAATACACGTTAAGTGAACTGTGGGAGAAAAATGTCATTGGCGGGAGGCCGGGGCGATGATACGTTTGCATTTTGTGGTAGAAGGCCAAACAGAAGAGACTTTTGTTAATGAGGTGTTAGCACCTGAATTATCACTGCTGAATATTTTCCCTGATGTGCGTTGTGTTCAAACCGGACGTAAGCACGGTAATGTACATAAGGGTGGCATGACGAGTTACATCAAGTTAAAAAACGATCTTAAGCGTTGGCTCAAGCAAGATGGACATGTTGACGCTCGTTTCACAACGATGATTGACTATTATGCTTTGCCTAATGATTTTCCAGGCTATGAAGAAAGTCGTAAACAAAAGGATTCAAAAAAACAGATCAACATTTTAGAAAACTGTTTTCAAAAGGATATTGGAGATTATCGCTTTATTCCTTATCTGCAATGCTATGAATTTGAAACCTTATTATTTAGTGAACCCAGCCAATTTGCAGTGGCTTATCCTGATAGAACATTTGAAATTCAAGAGCTTATCGCGGTAAGAAGCGCGTTTTTTTCTCCAGAGGAGATTAATGAAGGTAAAAAGACGGCCCCCTCCAAACGGATTCAAGCCATTTTTCCTGATTATAATAAAATTGTTATAGGCACTCGGATTGTTAAGAAAATCGGCCTTTCTAAAATACGTGCAGAAAATCCACATTTCAATGACTGGATAACAAAATTAGAACAATTGGTTTGAAAAAGATAGATATTTAAAAGGGCGTGTTCGCCCAGCTAAAATTTGTTCATATAGACAGGAAATTCTTTCATTATCGAGCATTTTTGATTGGCTTAAATACCAAAAAGGGCAACAGGCTTGCCCCTACAAATAGGTATTTCAGGCAAAAGGAAAACGCTATAACTAAGAAATAAGGAGTCAACTATGAAGCGGTTTAACAAAATATTAAGGTACTTTTTTGACCGACAATCAAATCTTTTTTTATATACAATCCTTGTCGTTATTCTTGGCGCGACTATGCCTGTGTTTGCGGATAGCGCTTTGGCGATTTCTCCAGAGAGTGTTCCTCTGGAACCGGGGGAAAGTCAGACGTTTTCTGCGACGGGTTACACTGGGGTATTACATTGGATGGCTGTCAAAGGCAATTTGACTGTTGCGCGAAGGGCAGCGCGTGCTTGGCCGGGTGTGACTATGGATGAGGCGGGACAATTAGAGCCTCTGGAAGGGGCCAGTGTTGTTTATACTGCTCCGGAAAAATGGGGCACGTATAGTCTGGCTGTCACTGATGAACAGGCTATGGCTGTGGCTGAAATACAGGTATTTGATCCTGATGAGGCGATTGTGACGATAGAGATTTTAGGGGGTAATCGCGTATTAAGGATAGGTGATATTCGTGCGTTGTCTTTGCAAGCGTGGTTAGCGGATTTGAGTCAACGCGATTATACGCTTCGTGCTGATTGGAAAAGCAGTCATCCGTCTATTGTGACAGTGAATCATGAGGGGGTGTTGACGGCTTGGGCACCTGGAACGGCTAGTCTTTTTGCCCAAGTTGGGGAACACAGCGCACAAATTGAGATCACGGTACAGGAAGATACGGCTATAGGATTAGTGCTTCAACCTTCCCCTGTACGTCTCATGAGTGGCCGTGAGCAAACTTTGATAATAGCTCATATTTTACAGGGGAGTCGTCAGCAAGCTGTCGAACCGACAGAGTGCGATTTGAAGTCTGATGCACAGGCCACCATTGTGCGGATCAATGAGCGGGCAGAAATACAGGCTTTGAGTCCGGGACAGGCGATGATTGAAGTGGTTTGTGGGGCATTAGAGGCCCGTGTTCCCGTTTTTGTCAGTTCTCAGTTAGCCTTGCAAGTGAGTCCTGAAAAGTTGATCTTGGGCAGGGAAGTGTCTAAACGGTTCAAAATCAGTTGGGGAATGCCACCTTATGATGTGACAGCTGAGACTGGGGAAGTCACGGGACAGGATGCGCTTTGGCATTATAAGGCGCGTCAGGTTGGCAATGATAGGGTAACGATTCGTGATCTGGAAGGGGAAGAAACGATTATGACGGTTCTTGTGACAAAAGAACTGGTTTTGTCACCTTTGGCCGTTGATTTGTCTGTCAATCAGTCTACCCCGTTTACGGCTTCTGGCGGTAAACCGCCTTATACTTGGCAGGCTACGGCGGGTTTTCCCAAGCCAATTGAAACGCTTGAAGATATCGAAGTGACTTACACGGCTCCCAATGTGAATGGCGTTCATGAATTGACGGTGATTGATCAACAGGGCTATGTGAAAACGGCTGTGATTAATGTGAATGCCGGTTTGATGGTAACGCCTCGCAGACTCATTATGAATCCCGAGGAGAAAAAACGTTTCCAAGTGACGGGTGGCACTGCGCCTTATAAACTCAGTGCGAAAGTGGGCGAAATTGAGGAAGTGGATAAGAAGGGGCGTTATGGGTATCAAGCGCCTGACGTTTCAGGTGATTACACGATCAATGTGCGAGATGCTGAAGGCCGCATGAGAATGATTGCCGTTGTTGTCCAATCTGCTTTACAAGTCACGCCTAGCGAGTTATTTTTGCAGCGCGAAGAG
>JAYQWI020000114.1:0-13710 GCA_035871815.2 Candidatus Parabeggiatoa communis | reverse complement strand
TATTCCAGTAGATACTCAATGGATATTTTTGACGGGTGAAAATAGCTTCGGAAAAACGTCTATTTTACAAGCGATTGTCATTGGCTTATTTGGAAAGCAGGATCAAAAGAGAATTTTAACCGAAGAAAATTGTCATATAGCCATTGAATTGAAAAATCAGGGTGAGAATCAAATTATTCAATCAGGCGATTTACAATTTACGAATTTTGCGGCCTATGGCCCTTCACGGCTGGAAATTCAAAACCAACAAGCCCAAAATAAAAAGTCCGAATTTGTGACCAAAACTTATGGTTTATTTAATGTTGATGGGACTTTGTTAAATATTGAATATGAACTTTTGTTATGGTATCTCACCAAAAATCCTAAATATGAGATTGTCAAAGCCACTTTATTAAAACTGTTGCCCTCTATTGCTGATATACAAATCAAAAATAATAGTGAAGTGGTTTATCTTGAAAGAGAGCGTGAAAACAGTGATAAAGTTTACGCTCCCATTTCTTTTGAAAAATTAGCCTCCGGCTATCGAAGTCTCATTGCCATGATTGGCGATATGTTGATCCGCTTTTATGAACAACAACCACAAGTCATTGAAACGAAAGCGTTAAGTGGTATAGTCTTGATTGACGAATTAGATTTACATTTTCATCCGAAATGGCAACGAAGGTTGCCTATTTGGTTATCTGATATTTTTCCTAAAGTACAATTTATTGTCTCAACGCACAGTATCATTCCCTTTTTAGGCGCACCCAAAAAATCGGTTTTCTTAAAAGTGAAGCGAAATCAATCGGCGGGTATTCAACTTGAAAGAATCAATATAGAGATTAAAAATTTGCTCCCCAATTCTCTATTAACTTCACCTCTTTTTGATTTGGACTTTGATGACATCAAGCAAGAAAACAATGAGCAGATTTCAGAAATGAGGACAGAAAAAACTTATGATGAAATCGAATTAAACGATGAAATCGAAGCACGGCTTGCTGCTTTTGAAGCCAGTGATAGAGATTTTCCTGATGACTTATTTGAAACCAAAGCAAAATGAGAAGTGTTAAAAAAGATTTTGACAATCCTTCCGAGATTTTACAAAGTGAGGGTTGTCATCAAAAAATCCAACACGCTTTACATGAAAAAAATAAGCACCATTTTAGCCCATATTACTACGGACACCCAGATAAAGTTCGTCAGGATTTGGAAGAATTATACTTTGGAAAATGCGTTTATTGTGAAACGAAAGTCATAGGGGGGGTTTTGAGAATTGATCATTATCGTCCCAAAAACAAAATAAAAGAAGAACATGCACACACGGGTTATTATTGGTTGGGATATGAATGGAGTAATCTCTTTCCCGCTTGTGAAAAGTGTAATCGAGCAAAATCGAATGCTTTTCCGCTTGAAGTGACAGGTATTCGAGTGACAAAACCACCGTTAGATAGTCATGGCGAATTGGATAAATATGCATGTCGAGCCGATTCACCCAGTTTGTTAGCTGAAAAACCTTTATTGCTGAATCCTGAAATTGATAAACCTCAAGAGCATTTTGTCTTTTTGCCAAATGGTGAAATTAAAGCACTCACTGAAAAAGCTCAAAAAACGGCAGAAATTTGCAATTTAAACCGAGACGATTTAGTGTTCGCACGTAAAACCATTGTCGATAGCTTTCTAAAGAAAATAAAACGATTAGCAGATGATTTTATAGAAGGCATCGTTGATCAGAAAACATTACATTATTCTCTCAAGTTATTATTTCTTGATCTTCTCACTGCCCAAGCACCCGAACAGACTTATTCTCAATTAGGCTGGTTTATGTTTAAAAAGTTTGAATTATTTTTTGTAAAACGATTAGGCATTAAACAACAGAAAGTTGTTTGGAAGGCTTTTCAATTCTTTAACAATGGAAAATTATAAAATCAACAGAGCTTGTAATTGAGTTATTCAATTGTTTTAATATTACTTACTTGGCAATGTACTTGTTGTCTGAATCAGATTAAAAAAGCCCCCTATAACACCTATAAAGTCTGTAAAACCTTTCATTATGCCGGCTATTTCTCTACAATCCGTTTGAGTACAGCTAATTACGGCGATAAACGAATTGCTCATCATGGTGAATGCTTTGATTCGTTTATCCCCATAATGAGTTGTACTTGTTTATCCCCTATAACACCTATAAAGTCTATAACACCTGTTATTATGATATCGGCTATTTCTCTACAATCTGTTGGTAAAACCTATAAAACGTATGCACATGGTTGGGATCGCTTATGGGAAATATTAACCTACCGTACTCGGGCCCACGTTTTTCAAGCCTTGCACCCCATGACGCTCCATATTCCGCATGGGCAAGTTGTGGGTATTGTGGGTAAAAATGGGGCGGGCAAAAGTACCTTGCTTAAAATCGTTGCCGGTACCCTGAACAGTGATGTGGGCGGTGAATGTCAAGTCTCTGGGCGAATTTCAGCTTTGTTAGAATTAGGCTCTGGTTTTCATCCTGAAATGACTGGACGAGAAAATGTTTATCTCAGTGGCGCGGTTATCGGCCTCTCCGTTGCAGAAATCAATGAATTATATGATGCTATCGTTGCCTTTTCTGAGATGAAAGAGTTCATGGAACGACCGGTTAAAACCTATTCTTCGGGCATGTTTGTGCGCTTAGCCTTTGCTGTCGCAACTTGCGTGAATCCTGATATTCTGATTATTGATGAAGCCCTATCAGTCGGAGATGGCGCATTTTCCCGTAAATCTTTTGATCGCATTATGCAGTTTCGGGAAGCGAAAAAAACCATTTTATTTTGCTCCCATTCTTTATATCAAGTTGAAATGATTTGTGATCGTGTGCTATGGATAGAGAAAGGGGAAGTTCAGAAAGACGGTAACCCTGCTCAAGTTTTAGCCGCTTACAATGAATTTTTGAGTGGAATCGAATCCGCTTCTCTACCGGATATCCCAAACGTTTCAATAGCCTCATTTCAAAAAACGGCACGTATTACCCATATTGAAACCCGTACCGAGGAACAAAGTGGCGATCACTTGTGCTTACAAACTGCCCAAAGTGATTTAAGTGTTGAAATAGATTTTGTCTTTGATTCCACTTTACCGCCACCCGTCGCCGCGGTTTCGATTATGCGTAAAGACGGTTTACTGGTTGCCAGTGCTTCTACCCACAACGATGGTTACAACATTCCGCATCATCCAGAAGGTAAAGCGCATGTCTGTATTACTTTCCCGAAAATCCCATTGCTCAAGGGTAATTACACCATTTATGTTCATTTGATCTGTGAAAATGCGATTCATCTTTATGATCAAGCCGCGTCAGTGGTGTCGTTGGAAGTCTCACAACAAGGGGTTGAGCAAGGGGTTGTCACGCTGCCACATCAATGGCAAATCTCTCATTTATAAACCCTTTTTTATTAATCCTATAGATTTTCATAAAAATCATTTCAATATGTGATGTATTTTTTTAAACTCACGCAAAGCCGCTAAGACGCTAAGTAATAATATTTAGCACCGCAGCAAGGCAGCGAAAAGCGTGAGATTGATTTATAGGAACACAAAGGAATACACGCAGAAGATGGATTTAGCACATTACGCACAACAATATAAACGTTTCTTGTGGTGTTTAAAACAGATATCTCAAATCATGCCATTACGTTTTGGCTATCCAACGGCCGCTTTATCTGCCCATTACCTCAGCCCGCGTCGTGATGAAAAGGATCAGGTGATTCAAACCGTTGAAGCTTGTCTTGGCGATGAGGGGATTAATCCTGAAAAGACTTGGCATGATTTCTTGAATCATGTTGGCGCGACTGATATGAACACGTTTTTATATCGGCACCTCAATCAAGAGTGGTTGAAACGGCATGTCGATATCCACAGTCAATTGGATATACCGGCCGCTTTAGCAGAAGGGAAAGGCCTGTTATTGATGACTTATCATAACCATTATCCTCATTTCTTTGCCGTATTACTTGGGTTGATGGGTTATAAAACGTATTTAATTGCGCGGGATTATACGACTACGCCGATTTACCCCTTTCTTGAAAAAATGGCGATTCAATACTATAGCGATTGCGAATCTCATTTTCAGGGGGGCTCTTATATTTATGTGAGTGACAACACGGCGATGTCTGACATGCGTTCGATTCATCAGGCCTTTAAAACGGGGAATATCGTCGTCAGTTTGAACGACTTTCCGAATACCTTTGCGCCTAAAAGAAGTATGACGGTTGAATTTTATGGACGGCCGTTAACTTGCCCGATTGGTACGGTACAAATGGCTTTAAAACAGGGGGCTGTTATAGGCGCAGGTTGGGTGCGTTGGATAGGCCAAGATCGTTATCAGTTAGAAATCAAGGCTTTAGATACACAAGGCGATGTTGATCATATCATGCACCAATATTTCGATTTATTGGGATCATTGATCAAAACGGATCCGAGTATTTGGGAAGGGTGGAGATGGTTAAATCCTTAAACTTGATGATCAAAATAACGACAAGGATTGGATATAAGTACTGAAGCACAAATAAACAGGTATTTTACAACAAAGGTTGCCCCCTTTCTTTTTTTTTTAAATTTTTTTAAATACCTGAAAATTTAGGGTTCAGTACTTATATAAAAATATTATATAGTACAACTAATTACTAGGATAACGAATTAGAGATGAGAGCAAATGGAGAACGCCCTCCTCACCTGAAACATCTGACACCTCTACCATGACACTAAAATACGTTCAAATCGAAACCACGACTGTTTGTAATCAACGTTGTTATTTTTGCCCCGTCTCGTTGGAAAGGCGATCTAAAGAAAAGATGTCAATGGCGATATTTGATAAAATCGTAGCGGGAATACGCGCCTATCCGCTTGAAAATGTTCATATTAGTGGTTTCAACGAACCGACTTATGATAAAGAACTAGTTGAAAGAGTGGCGCGTTTAAACCAAGCCGGTTTTGACGTTTTAATCACAACAAATGCTTCGGGCCTGAAACCGGCTTTAACGATGGATTTACTGAAAGCGGGTGTCACGACTTTTGTGATCAATCTCTCAACATTAGATGAAACGCAATATTATCAAAGCAGGGGAACCCACGATCTCAAACGTGTGATATCTTATATTCAATTCCTCTTAGCCGAAGTAGAAAAGCAAAATGATAAAACCGAAGTTAAACTCTTGATTGTTGGCCATTTGGATAAGCAACACAGCCTCAATATTCAGCAAGTGATGACCGCATTTTCCAATTCCACGGTACCCGATTTCGTTATCAGCCCGCTTTCTGATTTTGCGGGTAAACCAACTGATATGTTATCAAAATCACCGTTTTATCATAAAAGGCTACGCGGTTGTGCAACCGGCCGTCAAAATCAATGGTTGCATTTTGTCCCTTCAGGCGAAGCGATATTATGTTGTCAAGATTACTTAGGCCACTATAAAATAGGTCATATTGCACAAAACAGTGCAATAGAAATTGAACAAGGCGAACAACTCAAGCAATTTCGGCGTTGGGTATCTGGAGAAGAAACGGCCCCTGAAGAGTTTATTTGTCGTACTTGTGTCTTTGCCTTAAGTGAAGACAGTTATGCTGACAAGCTACAAAAGTTGTTTTGTCAATTCTGTGTTTTACCCGATGAGCTAGGCATTGAAAATGCCTGTCAACGTTGCGTGATCAGTTATCAGTGAACAGTTATCCGTTATCCGTTATCAGTTACAGTCATCAGTCATCAGTTATCAATCAATGATCACATCAGACGACAACGCTGATAACTTCAATGATCAATGCTCACATTGGTGAACAAACTGATAATTAATTGAAATTAATTGATAACGGTTCACTGATAACTGATAACTGATAACGGTTCACTGATAACTGATAACTGATAACTGATAACTGAATGGAAATCTACGCGATTGAACTGACGAGCCGTTGTAATTTGCGTTGTCATTACTGTCCACAACCGTCTATGCAACGCGCTAAAGAAGACATGCCATTAGAAGTCTTCGAGAAAACATTGGATTATCCTTTCTGGAAGGATGTTGTGGCTGGACATCTGTTTGGTGAAGCCCTTTTGCATCCTCATTTGATTGACATAACCCGATTGTGCTATGAGCGAGGCTTGGCCTTTGGGTTTTCGACTAATGCGGTACTTTTGGAGATGGATTATCTCAAAAAACTGATTGATGCTGGCTTAGCATGGATTATGATTTCTTTCCATATTCCACGCGCCAAGGATTGGGTTGAAGCGATACAAAATGCGTTTCCTAAGTTTCCTGTTTTAAGCAGTACACTAGAAATCAAACACGATTGGGCTGGGCAAGTCACCTCAAGACGAGTGGTTAATTATGCGAATCTAGGTGATTGTATTTTCCATACTTATAATCTAGTGAGTATTTCAGCACAGGGAGAAATTCTGCCCTGCTGCATAGATGTTGAAGCGCGACATAGTATGGGTTCTCTTTTCGATTTAAGCCCAGAAGCCTTTGTGGCCAAGGAAAACAAGGTTTGGTTTGATCTTTGCGCCCAGTGTCACATGCGCGATAACCCAGAAAATTTAGACGCACTTTATGCCGCTTACCAAGGTATGGGGCAGAAAATTCATCATTACTATAAGTGGAAAAAAGACAGAGATAATAGTAGAGACGCGATGCCTCGCGTCTCCGAATCGCGATAGCGGCTGTACAAACGCGATGCTTCGCATCTCAGAATTGCGAAAGCACCTGTTTCGACGCGATGCCTCGCGTCTCCGGATCGCGATAGCACCTGTACAAACGCGATGCTTCGCATCTCAGAATTGCGAAAGCACCTGTTTCGACGCGATGCCTCGCGTCTCCGAATCGCGATAGCGGCTGTACAAACGCGATGCCTCAATAATAAATAGAATAGAGACGCGAATAATAGAGACGCGAAGCATCGCGTCTCTACAGGAAATATAGAAAAAAAAAAACCCTCTTCCATCTGGAAAGAGGGTTAAAAAAAGTAAAAATGGCTGGGGGACCAGGATTCGAACCTGGGCTAACGGAGTCAGAGTCCGTTGTCCTACCACTAAACGACCCCCCATATCAGTTATCAGTTATCAGTTATCAGTTATCAGTTATCAATGATCAGTTATCAGCTATCATTAATAATCATTTGCATGGTTACCGTTGGTACATCCAACTCAAAAGGCACTCATGAACAAACGCGGAGCTATTTTAATCAAATCAAAAAATATAAGCAAGTCTTTTGTCAAAATTTTTGACAAAAGTTATAAGCTTTTATGTGAAAAGGGAGCAAATATTTTTTTTGGGCAAACACGCAAGGGCTGCCCACTATAAAACGTTATTTTGTATATTTGTATATAGGGGGCGAAGCGACGTGTTCGCCCTCAAACTTAAACTCTCCACTTCTTGTTGGCTAGTTATCAGCAAGAATCCTCACAACATGCGCCCATCGCTTGTTGCATATTTAGTTCTGTGCAGTTGGGAACAGTCGGGCAGTTAAAATTATCCCAGACCTTTGAACCACAACTATCAGGACAACAATGGCTGGTGGAACCTGCACGCATATTTGTGGAAATCTGAAATTTGTTTTTGTAGTCTTTTAAAACGACTAAAACCGTTTCTCTTTGTTTATCATTTCTCATCACTATTATTTAATACTATACTTTTCGCTGTATTGATGAATATTTTCTATGGCATTAAAAATGGCTGGGCAGAGTAACATAACGGCTTTAAATAGGTTTAAAGTTGCGGTAGGATCGTATTCATGGGCAATATTATTTCTTAATTCACGAATCTCAATAAAGGTTTCAGCACTGGCAATTAAACCTTTTTTTTCAGCGCGATTAATCTGATCTCTTATTGTACCTTGTTTGTCTAAATCAAGTTGATCGATGAGTCTAAATATTTTTTGAATGATTAAATCACTTAAACGTGCAAAACGTCCAGTGAGTGATTCAAAATGCTCTAATTCATCAGGTGTATAGTTTTCTTTATTGCCGACTGTTTGACAACGCTTATAAGAAAAACGTAGATGTTCAGTCGCTTTATCCATTAACGCAAGTTCTGATTGTAATAATAAAAGGTGTTTTTCTTTCATAATAACATCGCTTTTTCCTGTATAATTTGTACAAAAGGTTTTAATGTATTTTCTGCAATGATTAAATCAATTTTTTGTTCTCCAATTAATTCATAAAGCTTTATTTTTATTCGTATTTTTTCCATAAAACCTAACTTTTTAGATAAAACCAGCAAATCAATATCGCCTCCTTTTTTGGTATCATCAACCCGTGAACCAAATAGATAAATTAATGCTTTTGGATCAAAAATATGAATTGTTTGTTTAATACTTTGTACTTCTTTTTGACTTAGGCGCATGGTTTGTCAAAATGTTTTTTCAACACAGAGTATAAATATAAGATTTTATTGAAGATTTTTTGCCCCAAAAACTGGGGCAAAGAATATGAGAAGGGGTAATCTGAAAATTAGCGTTTGGAGTATTGTGGCCGTTTACGGGCCTTATGTAATCCCACTTTTTTACGCTCAACGGCACGGGAATCACGGGTGACAAATCCGGCCTTACGCAAAGCGGCTCGAAAACTTTCATCGTATACCATCAAGGCACGAGTCAATCCATGTCGAATCGCGCCTGCTTGACCAGTATTGCCACCACCACGCACTGTGGCATAAATATCAAAGGTGTCCAAGCAATTCACCACCTTTAATGCCTGACGCACTACCATACGGGCTGTTTTACGCCCAAAGTATTCATCTAATGGACAACCATTAACTGTAATATTACCTTGTCCAGGTTTCAAAAACACACGGGCTGCCGACTTTTTACGTCGCCCGGTACCATAATATTGTTCTAACATAACGCTTTAGCCGTTTAGAGTCAAAGGAATAGGTTGTTGAGCAGCATGCTTATGTTCTGGGCCGGCATAAACTTTTAGTTTGCGAAACATATCGCGGCCTAGCGGCCCTCTAGGTAACATGCGTTTAACTGCAAGTTCGATAATTCGTTCTGGGGCTTTTATGATGAGTTTATCAAAACTGATTGATTTTATGCCACCCGGATAACCACTATGGTGATAATACATTTTATCAGTTCTTTTATTACCGGTTACGCGCACTTTTTCTGCATTAATAACAACAATATAATCGCCCGTATCAACGTGTGGGGTATATTCTGGTTTATGTTTGCCACGCAAACGTTTGGCAATTTCACTAGCCATTCGCCCTAATACCAATTCGTTAGCATCAATTATAAACCACTCATGATTAACGTCTTGGGGTTTGGCGGAAAATGTTTTCATTCGCAATACACTCCATCATTAGAATGAAAGATGAAAAAAATGAACAGTCATTAGAATGAACAATGAACAATGAACAATGAACCGTTATTTATTAAATCAATTCGCCAAAATTTAGCTTAATATAAAAACAGCGCATACTACGAGTTAGTTGGGAGACTGTCAAGCCCAATCTCAAAATCATGGGTAGAGTCAAAACATCAGTACGGTAAGAATGATAAAATGATGAAAATAAACAGTTAGTTATCATTCTGTTGTATGAGTTTGATGATAAGGGATAACTGATAACGTATTGTTCGCCTATTTCTTTAGCAGAGCGATAAATCGCCTACTACAAACACTACGCTCGTAGTAGGGATTTATCGCCAGTTCTTACTACCTATCCGTTTCTAAATTAACGACGCATAAATGCCTCCGCACACCGATAAGTATTTGATTTGACGTGATTCAAAAAATTCTGGGCAAAGCGCCCGTTTTTGAAAACGGATAGGGGGTCAGATCGCCAGTTAAACGTACTTCACTTCCAAAATTTCATACTCTTTTTTGCCACCTGGCGCTTCTACAGTTGCGATATCGCCTTCTTCTTTGCCTATCATGGCGCGGGCAATCGGTGAACTGATTGAAACCAGGTTGGCTTTGATATCCGCTTCGTCATTGCCAACGATTTGATAAGAGACTTCTTCTTCCGTTTCGATATTCATCAATTCAACTGTCGCACCAAAGACGACTTTGCCTTTCACATTCAGTTTAGTGATATCGATGATTTCGGCATTAGACAGTTTATTTTCTATATCGTTGATACGCCCCTCAATAAAACTCTGTTGCTCACGTGCCGCATGATATTCGGCATTTTCCTTTAAGTCACCCAACGCACGCGCTTCGGCAATCGCTTTAATAACTTGTGGCCGTTGCACTGTTTTCAAGTTGTGTAAATCCTCGCGCAACTTTTGTTCGCCCCGGATTGTCATAATTGATTTAGTCATATACTTGTTATGCCTTGTAATTCTTGGTGTAAATCTTGTAAACGATTAACATCGGTTACATCTCTTGTTTTCAGGGCCAACATTGTCGCTCTGGCACCTGCTATTGTTGTGGTGTAACTCACCTTATGTTGTAACGCGGTGCGGCGAATAGTATATGAATCGGCTATCGCCTGTTTACCTGAAGTCGTATTGACGATAAAGCTGATCTCGTCATTTTTGATCCGATCAACAATGTGTGGTCGACCTTCAAACACTTTGTTGATGATTTTGCAGGTAATACCCGCTTCAAGGAAAGTTTGTGCCGTTCCGTCTGTTGCCAAGAGTTCAAAACCTAATGCGGCTAATTCTCCCGCAATATCCACTGCGGCGGGTTTATCGACATCGCGCACACTGAATAGGACGATGCCAGAACGCGGTAAACCGGTACCCGCAGCAAGTTGTGATTTGGCAAAGGCTTCACCAAAACTCCTGCCTACCCCCATGACTTCTCCTGTTGATTTCATTTCTGGACTGAGTAAGGGATCAACTCCGGAAAATTTAGCAAAGGGGAAAACGGCTTCTTTGACGGAATAATAATTGGGAACGCATTCTTGGGTGATGCCTTGTGTCGTTAAGCTTCGGCCAACCATACAACGAACCGCAATTCGTGCTAAAGATAAGCCGGTTGCTTTAGAGACAAAGGGCACCGTGCGTGAGGCACGCGGATTGACTTCTAAGATGTAAATGGTTTGGTTTTGAATAGCAAACTGAGCGTTTACTAATCCTACCACATTTAAGCCCATTGCCATACGGGTCATTTGTTCACGTAATTGATCTTGTATCATAGCGGACAAACCATAAGGCGGTAAAGAACAGGCTGAATCACCAGAGTGTACACCGGCCTGTTCAATGTGTTCCATTATACCCCCAATCAAGACTTGTTCGCCATCACATATCGCATCAATATCCACTTCTATGGCATTATCCAAAAAACGATCCAATAAGACGGGGGAGTCATTGGAAACGGCCACAGCTTGAAGCATATAGTTTTTTAAATCCTCTGACTGATAAACGATTTCCATCGCTCGTCCCCCCAAAACATAAGAGGGCCGTACAACCAAGGGATAACCAATTTCTTCTGCCCGTTTTAAAGCCTCTTCGCAGCTGCGAACAGTACGATTATGGGGCTGTCGCAATCCAAGTTGAGTGATTAGCTGTTGAAAACGGGAACGATCTTCAGCCAGATCAATTGAATCAGGGCTTGTTCCAATCATTGGCGCACCTGCCGCTTCTAAGGCCCGTGCTAATTTTAAGGGCGTTTGTCCACCATATTGAACGATCACCCCTTTCGGTTTTTCTACCGCAATGATTTCTAAAACATTTTCTAGCGTCAACGGTTCAAAATACAACCGATCAGACGTGTCATAATCGGTAGAGACGGTTTCCGGATTACAATTCACCATAATGGTTTCATAACCGTCTTCTCGCAAAGCGAGAGCGGCTTGTACACAACAATAATCAAATTCAATGCCTTGACCAATGCGATTGGGGCCACCCCCTAATATCATAATCTTATTGCGTTGAGTTGGGCAAGCTTCGCATTCTTCTTCATAAGTTGAATATAGATAGGCCGTCGTGGCTGCGAACTCAGCGGCACAAGAATCAACACGCTTAAAAACCGGACGCACATTTAGATGGTGGCGTAAAGCAGTGATGCTTGCTTCATTCACATCTAATAATTGGGCTAAGCGTTGATCTGAAAAACCTTTACGTTTTAGAGTACGCAGTCTATCGGCATCCATATTCTCCAAGCAGCCAATACATAAACTGGACTCTTCATCAACTAAATTCGCGATTTGAATCAAAAACCAAGGATCAATAGCCGTGAATTGGTAGACTTTTTCAATAGTCCACCCTACCCGAAATGCGTCAGCAATATACCATAAACGTTCCGGCCCCGGAATTTGTAATTGATGTCGCAAGACATCATGCCCAGATGTCATATCTAGGCTGGGATCTAAACGCTTATCAAGTCCACTCACACCGATTTCCAAACCCCGTAATGCTTTTTGTAACGACTCTTGAAAAGTGCGTCCAATCGCCATCACTTCACCAACCGACTTCATTTGTGTCGTTAGCAAAGGCTCAGTTTGTGGAAATTTCTCAAAATCAAAACGAGGCACTTTAGTGACAACATAATCAATGGTTGGCTCAAAAGAGGCAGGAGTGGCCCCCCCTGTAATTTCATTATCCAATTCATCTAAGGTATAACCCACTGCCAACTTAGCGGCCACTTTAGCAATTGGAAACCCCGTTGCCTTAGAAGCCAGTGCCGAAGAGCGTGAAACCCGCGGATTCATCTCAATAATCATCATACGTCCATCTTTGGGATTCATCGCAAATTGCACATTCGATCCGCCCGTATCCACACCTATTTCGCGCAACACGGCTATTGAAGCGTTACGCATCAATTGATATTCTTTATCAGTCAACGTCTGAATCGGTGCCACTGTAATCGAATCACCAGTATGCACCCCCATGGGATCAACGTTTTCGATTGAACAAACGATAATGCAGTTATCTTTATGATCGCGCACTACCTCCATTTCAAACTCTTTCCAACCCAAAACAGATTCTTCAATTAACAACTCTTTAATAGGCGACAAGTCTAAACCGCGTTCACAAATCAAGGTAAACTCTTCACGGTTATAAGCGATACCGCCACCACTGCCTCCCAAAGTAAAAGAGGGTCGAATGACAACGGGAAAACCGATTTGACTTTGTGCCTCAAAGGCTTCATCCATCTGACGTACAATGAAAGATCGCGGCATTTCCAAATCAATTCTACGCATCGCTTCGCGGAATTTTTCCCGATTCTCAGCCTTTTCAATCGCCTCAATAGAAGCCCCGATCATCTCTACTCCAAACTGCTCTAACACCCCCTCACGCGCCAAATCCAACGCACAATTCAGCCCAGTTTGTCCCCCCATCGTCGGCAATAATGCATCAGGGCGTTCTCGTTCAATAATCCGTGCCACCGTTTCCCACTGAATCGGTTCAATATAAGTCGCATCCGCCATTTCAGGATCAGTCATAATCGTTGCCGGATTAGAATTAACCAAAATGACACGATATCCCTCTTCTCGCAACGCTTTACACGCTTGAGCACCTGAGTAATCAAATTCACAAGCTTGACCAATCACAATCGGACCAGCCCCAATAATCAAAATGCTTTTTAAATCAGTACGTTTCATGTTCAGTTATCAGTTATCAGTTATCAGTTATCAGTTATCATGAGTACCGCGGATTAACTTCATTCCCGGATTGACCCAATGCGACCAATAAACTCGTTTTCTCCGTTAATCCACTGTACTAAACTAAGGAAGTTCCAAAAAAATAATTATCCCAAAAGGCAATTCAAGCGGGTTTGTTTAATTTCTCTCATTCTCTGCGGCTCTGCGGCTCTGCGTGAGC
>JAYQWI020000113.1:0-5653 GCA_035871815.2 Candidatus Parabeggiatoa communis | reverse complement strand
CGATACTTTCAAAGGTATATTGAGCCTGTTGAAGTAAATCGCCGTGTTTTTCGCCTATTGCCACAAGTAAAACAATAATGGTGAATAGAATAAAGCTGATAACGGCAAATGTCAAAAATAATGTGGCTGTACCATAAATTCGATTTTGTTCCTCTTCATCAGATAAAGGAATCTTATGTGCTAATAAATTTTGATTAATGAATAAACAGAGCAGCCCGATTGAGGCAGCCAGTGTTGAACTATTAAATGTGTGTAATGTCATGGAATAATCAAATAGGATTAATCTAATAAAACCTTCAATCAAGAATGGCAGTAGAGGAAAAATAATGTGAATTAAAATCCAACTACCTGTTGAGGGTTGTTTTTTAGATTTATCAGTCATGATTCCAAATGATTATTCAAATCGTTAGCTTAGATGGTGGGCAACCAAAACTCGTTACCCACCTACATTTCAAAGTTAAATCGCTAAATCATCCAAAGCCTTATTAAACGCAGCTAATTTTTCTTCCATCCCCATATCGTTGCCTACGCTGGAAATTTCTTCGTAGCAGGGCGTTTCAGGATTATGATACAGTAAACCGATTGGGATTGAATCGGCTTGGGCGGCTGCAATATCATAAGCTTTTGACATGTTGCTGGGATCGTGTTCTTGCTGATTTGGAAAAAGGCGGGCGACATTTTTTTCGACTGAAATGCCTTTTTCGTGTGTTAGCAGTAACACTTGGGAGGGATCGTCTTGCAAGCATTGGAAGACATCAGAGGAGTAAACCGGGCAGCGTTGAAGAATGCTAACAAAGCTGAAGCCTTTATGATCGTGGGCGGCTTTGATTGTTTCATACAAGTGGGCCGGATTCCAATCAACGGTTTGAGCGACGAATGAGACGTTGCTGACACCCAAGGTGGTTGTCAGTGGATTATGGGGGGCTAAAATAGCCCCTTGTGGATGTGTATTGGTTTTTAACCCCAATCCACTGGTGGGGGAGGTTTGTTTTTTGGTGAGTGCATAAACGTTATTATCAAACACCAGTACCGTCATGTTCATGTTGTAGCGTATGGCATGTATCCAATGCGCGGCACCGATGGAATAGCAGTCACCATCCCCCGTGGCTACCCAAATATCCAGTTCTGGACGGCGGGATTTGATCCCGCAGGCAAGCGGTAAGGCTCGCCCATGTAAACCATGAAAACCATAAGTGCCCATGTAATGGGGTAAACGGCTGGAACACCCAATACCGGAGACGCAAACGGTTTTTTCTGGTGGCAGTTGTTTATCGCGACAAATGCGCTGTATTGCTGTGAGTACGCCATGATCGCCACAGCCGGGACACCAGCGCGCTTCTCCTCCGGCATAATCTCCCAAGGCAAAATAACGTTTTTTGATATCGAGGGACCAATCGGCTTTTAAACCAAACATCAGGCATCTCCTTTCATCGCGTTAAGACGGCGGGTGAGTTCGTTATAAATGATCCCGGGCTGCATGGGTTGTCCATGTACGTTAGACCAACAATCGACATCGACTAACAATTGCGCTCTGAGAATGAGAGCCAATTGAGTATAACGCCGGTTCTCTTCGTTAATCAAGGGCATGTCTGCTTCATCGCTATAATTGATTTCAACCGTTATAATTTTTTTGAACTTGGAAAACAAGTCTTTTAAGCCGGGTTCTAGCGGTGAGAGAAAACGCAGGTGTACCGAAGAGACACGATGACCGTTTGCTCGTGCATGATCCACGGCTTCTTCAATCGCGCCTAGCGTTGATCCCCAACCGACGATCAATAAATCACCTTCTGGTTCACCGTGTATTTCTGGCGGCTTTAAGGTACTCCACAGTGCGGCTAGTTTACGGCTACGCATGGTGCAGCCGCGCTGATTAGATTCACGATCATAAGCCACTTTGCTTTGATGAGTATGGGCTAATCCGGTCAAGACATATTCTCCACCGGCTTGTCCAACAATTGGGCGGGAAGAAAGGCCCGTTTCTTCATTCCAATCATAAGGGGGCACGCCCTTTTGCCAAGCGGATTGATCAATCGGCGACGCTAACCATTCCGCCTTAGGTTCTGGACGGGGGTAAGGCTGTACACCAGTGCCAAGGTTGGCATCGCTCAAAACGATAACGGGAGTACGAAAGGTTTCGGCCAGTTTGCGTGCCATGATCACAAAATGTAGGCATTCTTCAATGGTGGCCGGAGCAATCACTATTTTGGGCGCGTCACCGGGTTCGCCATATAAAGAGGCCAGCAAATCGCCTTGTTCCACCTTGGTCGGTAAGCCTGTCGCTGGGCCACCGCGTTGCACAACGCAAATAACCAAGGGAATCTCGGCCATGACGGCGAGGCCAATACATTCTGTCTTTAAAGCGAGGCCGGGGCCGGAGGTAATGGTGCAAGCGGTTTTACCCGCATAAGAAGAGCCGATGGCAAATCCTACCGCCGCGATCTCGTCTTCCGCTTGATGGATAAAGCCCCCTACACTGTGAAAGACATCAGACAAATAGTGTGAGGCCGAAGTGGCTGGCGTAATGGGGTACATCGATACCAGTTCCATACCGGAGGCCATGACACCTAGCCCTAAAGCCTGATTGCCATTAGTCACAATTAAACGATCTTTTGACTCAGCTGTTCTCCAAGGCGGAATGTCATAATGATATTCGATATTGGCCTTCGCAAAGTCATAGCCTGCTTGCAGCAGTTTATGATTCAGATCAATGACTTTTTGGCTTTTTTTGGCAAACGTCTGTTCGACTTCATGATAGGCTTTTTCTAAATCCCGATTATAAATATGACAGAGTAAGCCCAATACAAACATATTTTTACCCAATCGTGGCTGCGCTGTCAGCTTTAAACATTCTTCTTCCATTTGCACTTCATGAACAATGAGGCCATGTTCACGAAATTCAGCCACTGCCGATTGGTATTGTTGTTGGATTTTGGGATTAGGATCAGTAAGCCATTTATTTTCCAGTAAGATAACGGTACCGGGTTTATAAGCATGGGTAGCAATGCGGGAATAAAGCACTTGTTCATTGAGTGCCACCACTATATCCGCAGCATCGCCCATGTTAGTGATGTAACGAGAGCCTAAACGAATACGAATACCGCTGGCACCGGCTGGTGAACGGGCAGGCGGTTTGATTTCGGCGGGAATAATTTCAACCGTCCAAACACCGTTACCCATTTTAGCACTGATGGTACCAAAAGTTTGCCCTGCTTTTTGTGCGCCTTCACCAGAATCGCTAACAATTTCAACGATATGTTCATCGAGCTTGATGGGCGGCTTGGGTTCATTTATTGGTGCGTCACGGCTTTCAATCGGCGGTGCGGTTTCCAATGCTTTACTCATATATATTTATTCCTGATGCTTTATTCAGTTATCAGTGTTCAGTTATCAGTTATCAACACCTTGATATATTAACTACCCATTCCCAATAAAGGCTATATTAATATAATAATCAACAAGATGTTAGAAATGATGCCGGATTGATATAGCGTATCTGCCTCATTTTTAGAAAGCATCATATCAAAAAAAACGTTATGTGGCAGATATTAATTATATTAGACTTATCTCCTGAAACTTTGTCAGATTCATTTAAATGATCACGCAAAGCCGCATCGAGACGCTAAGTTAATCTTGAAACTTTGCGCGACAGCGAATAAAGCGTGAATAAAGCGTGAGATGTTAAATAGGTTGAAAAAAGCGTCGCGCAAAACCTTATCACTTTCATCACCCACATTGCAGCCCAAAACTCAATTCAATTGATTTGGAAGCCCCTAAGCGTTGTTGCGAGAGACTATTCACCTCTGAAGGAGAGGGCCAAGGTGAGGGCAATATTGAAACAGAACTTAGTAAAATAAATTAGAGGGTATAATATCAAAAAAGAGCTTGTATGACAGGCATTGGCTTAATATCGTTTAACTGAACTGATGAACTCAGAAACAAACGAATCATTGAACTACTGAACTATTTTAGACAACATTATGAAGTTAAAAGACCCAAAACTGGTTATTCAAGCCGCACCTTTCTTAAAACAAGGCTTGACAACACCTCAAGCCATGTTGGATGTCATTTATGCCCTGATACCTATAACCATAGCATCAATCTGGTTTTTTGGCATCAGTGTGCTATTCGTCTTGATGGCAAGCATTGCCGGTGCCGTCGCCACCGAATGGCTTTTTTCAAAAGCCTCTCATCGTGGCGAATCATTGCGCGATGGCAGTGCCATGTTGACCGGCCTATTGCTTGGCCTGACTTTGCCACCCAGTTTACCGTTATGGATGGCCTTTCTTGGCGGCGTTGTCGGTGTTGGCTTAGGCAAAACGATTTGGGGCGGATTGGGGAATAATCTTTTTAATCCGGCCTTACTGGGTAGAGCCTTTTTGCTGGCTAATTTTCCTAACGCCATGACAACTTGGACAGCGGGATCATCAGGATTCTTTGATCTACACGCCAGTCATTTTGCCATACCGTTTATGCAAAGCGACGTTGATGCCGTCACATCGGCCACACCGCTAGGCTTGATGAAATTTGAGCAACAAGAAACCCCTTGGTTAGACCTGATTATTGGCTCAACACCGGGATCGTTTGGCGAAACCTGTGGCTTATTGATTATTCTAAGCGGTATTTATTTAATATTGCGACGTAGCATTGACTGGCGGATACCGGCCGCTATTCTCACAACCGTCGTGATTTTTAGCGGCCTCTTATTTCAGTTTGACTCAACACGTTATCCTGATCCGCTATTTGCGGTATTTTCAGGCGGATTATTATTAGGCACCTTTTTTATGGCAACCGATCCCGTCACTTCCCCCTTAACACCCAAAGGGGCTTGGTTATTCGGTATCGGCATAGGCATGATCGTCGTCTTGATTCGTGTTTTTGGCGGATTTCCAGAAGGGGTGATGTATGCCATATTGCTCATGAATGCCACAGTGCCTCTTATTGAACGTTATACTCAACCACGGGCGTTTGGACGCGGAGAACCTGCTAAATGAAAACCGATGTTATCCAATGGCATGATCACAAAGAACCCAGTCTCATCAAATTGATATTGACTTTAAGTATCGCGGGCCTCCTATCCGGCATCGCGATTGTCGGCATCTATGAAATCACATTGCCCACGATTACGGCCTATAAAGCCAAAATGTTACGCGAAGCCGTATTCAAAGTCTTGCCTGGAGTGAGAGAGATACAAAAATTACGGTATCACGAAGGGCGCTTAGAAGCCAGCACGTCAGAAGAAAATGACGATCAAATGATTTATGCCGGTTATGACAACGAAGGCAGATTAATCGGTTATGCCATTACAGCTGAAGGGGCGGGATTTCAAGACAACATCCGCATACTCTATGGTTATCTACCAGACAAACGACTGATTGTGGGCATGGCCGTTTTAGAAAGCCGAGAAACGCCAGGCTTAGGCGATAAAATATACAAAGATGCTGATTTTCAAGAGAATTTTAAACAATTAGCCGTAGAACCCACAATAAGCTTAGTCAAAAAAGGCAGCAAATCAGCCCCTAATCAAGTGGATGCGATAAGCGGCGCAACGATTTCGTCTAAAGCCATTGTCAAGATTCTAAATAAAGCCAATGAGAAATGGGTAGCGCGATTGTCTAGCGTAAAGCCTGAAGAGTGAATTGGCGTTTATTGATTA
>JAYQWI020000112.1:0-2930 GCA_035871815.2 Candidatus Parabeggiatoa communis | reverse complement strand
ATTAGCGGGACGAATGATGGCAGGTATTTGTTGGCTGGTAGCAAACGTCGCTTGTTGAAAGGTTTTCAGCACACTTTCATCGCTAATAACATATTCGATTCCAAGAATATTTTGCCAAGCAGAAAGGGCACTTTTTAAGTCTTTCATTTTTCTCCTTTTGGTTTCTCATTACAAAAACTCAACTTGAGCCCCCACCGTATAATTAGTCACTTTGTCAGGATTAACTATATCGCCATAAAAGACTTTTCCGGCTGTTCTCATTTGTAATAAATCTATCATCACAATCCCTACCCATGGAACAACCCGTTCACGCCAGCTAAACAGGTAAAGATTGTCAGCGATTTTGACATAATCCACCGGTTCAGTATCAGCCAAACCTTTATCAGGCCCCTCCAGAGATTGCCAGCAAAACAATCGTTCATTGAGGTAGATATGTTCAAAGGCATGCTGATTGCTGTAAGTATGTTTCAGCCTTTTTCCAACTAATTCGGTTGTCCGACAATGGACTTTTTCCGTTCTTTTTCGGTTAATACCCGCATGAACGATCTGAACTTTTACGGCACTCAAGTCATTCAGTTTCTTAATTCGCTCAAAAAGATCGGGCCTCGCGTCTTCTGCATTTGGCAGTTGCGCCCAAAGTAAGGTTGACTCTTGGGCAACTAAATCTATCACAATGGACAGAGATTGTTTTGGATCAGTGTGAGAAACCCAGTCAACAAAGAAAATATTGGGTCGTATTTCTATCGCTTCATACTGTTCCACTTTCAGCGGTTCACCATCTGAACGCCACTCAAGCTGGGACTCATTTTTGAAATGGATGAAAATTTTCTTGTCATCCTCTTCCAAATGGAGTTGAAATTGTTGTTCAGCCAGCTTGCTTGTTAACGGCAAGCGATGCTCATCAAATCCTTCTTCAAGGGTTTCGAGAGCTAACATCAAACTTAACCAATCTGTACTATTGTTTGTCATGTTTATTTTCCGACTTATCGTGTTTTAGCAACTTTTTATCAGATTCAGAATGATATTGTTGCAACGGCAACATAGCGTTTGTTACCCCTGTAATCAACCCTAAATTGTATATTGCAATACCAGAAATAACTCCGAAATGGAATACATACACACCAGCGATGCAAAATATCCCCGGTATCATTGATATCTTGAAATTATTTTTCATATTGTCTTCAAAATCGCTGGCAATATGAAACAGTTTATCAAGCTGGCTGAGCGTGCCATCCATTAAGACAATTTGGGCTGTATCTGTGGCAACCGTAGTTGCCCCTTTTATGGAGATAGAAACATTCGCTTTTTTCAACGCAATGGAATCATTGATACCATCACCAACAAAACAGACATTTCTGCCCTCTTGTTGGAGTTTTTCAATCAAATCCGCTTTGTTTTCGGGTAATGTTTCGGCAAAATAGTGATCAATGCCTAATTCCATAGCTAACCGTTGAGTTGGTTTTTCATGATCCCCAGAAATAATATACAAGGACATGCCGCGTTGTTTTAAGCCACGAAGAATACTTTTAACCTCAGGACGTATGGTGGGATGCAACTCAATCATTCCACCCAGTTGTTCGTTAATTGCGACACCAATGAGTGAATAACCTTCTTCAAAACCCTGATCCTGTAAGTTTCTCATCTCATCGGGAATGACAATCCCTTCCATTTCCATAAAACGGATACTACCCACTCTAACCAAAACTTCATCTACCTTAACTTTAATGCCGTATCCTATTTCATAAGCAGCTTCGCTAATTGGCGGTAAATTTATTTCCCGTTGCTTCGCGGCTTCCAGTATAGCCATAGCAATAGGGTGGGTTTGCCGATATTCGGCCGAAGCAGCGTACATCAACAACTTATTTTCAGTTATCCCAATCCCGACGCAGATATAGATATTACCGATATGGGGCTGATCTAAAGTTAGCGTGCCCGTTTTGTCAAAAACAACGGTATCAACTCGATCCAATAGTTCTAATGCGCGGCCATCTTTAACTAAAATGCCATGTTCAGACAAAATTTTCAAGTAATTCAACACGCTGATTGGCGAAATAAGCCGCATGTTGTACCCCAGACTAGATAAAAGAATAGTCAAGGCAGACCCCGCACCAAAAAGAGGAAGAGTTATACCGCTTAGAGCTAATGTCGCTGGGGTGTAATGGTTCGCAATTTCCAAGCCTCGCGCCTGTACAGAAGATGTAAAATCTGCTGTATTATTTAATACATTGCTGATCCTAGCAGCTATCGTGTCCTGACCCGTTTCTTCAACCCGTATTCCGATTCTACCCGATAATAGGATAGTAGATGCCAAAACTTTGTCTTCGACAGCCTTTTCCACTGGCTGAGATTCACCCGTCAACGTATGTTGGTCGACCGTCGCAACGCCATTAACAATCACACCATCTACTGGAATAACTTCTCCGGCGTTTACCACAACGATATCACCGACTTTCAATTCCTCAAAAGCGATTTGTATCTCAACGCCATCCACTTTTACCCACACAGTACGGATTTGTTCGCCAAAAATATTAACTAGCTTTTTACGTGAATCATTTTCTGTTTTGATGAGCAGCTTTTCACTGAGGGTAAGGAGCCATATAGTGGCAGCCGAAACAAACAAAAAGCCTTTAAGCAATATGCCAGTTATGAGGATAACATCAAGAATACTGACTTCTATCCGCCGTGTTTTGAAAAAAGCGCGAAAGCCGGCTTCATAAAATGGGAAAGCACTATAAATAATAGCAAATACACTTAGAGGTGCCAAAGCGGGATAAAATAAAGTGGTTATCGCAGTCAATCCTAAAGTGGCAGAAGACACTTTAAAGTGATAATTAACCTGTTTTGCATGTTCACTGATTTCGTTTTCATGAATGACTGGAGACAATGAACCCTTACTTGGACAATTCGTCTGAGTCACAACCGGTAAGGCT
>JAYQWI020000111.1:0-3528 GCA_035871815.2 Candidatus Parabeggiatoa communis | reverse complement strand
AAACCAATAAATGAGAGTTTAAATATTTCAGTCAATTTTGCAACAGTTGTTGAATATGATCACGATTTATCTTATCACGAAAAATCTCAATTAAGAGAATTACTGGAAAAATATCTCATCGAAGAACGACGTGAAGACATTTATCAAAATTATAACCTCATTCAACAACAGCAACGTGATAATCTATTGGAATTTTCCAGCGAAATGAATCGGCTTGAGGAAATGTTAAATAATTGAAATTGATTTTAGCCCTTCATTTAAACGAGCATTTCGTAAAAAAATCAGAGGGCAAAATTATCAACAAGCCAAATTTTGGCAAAAAGTAGAAATATTTAAAGACAATCCATTCGATGGGCGTTTAAGGACTCATAAACTTTCGGGTAAGCTCCAAGAATTATGGAGTTTTAGCGTTGAATACGATGTACGAGTCATTTTTTATTTTGCCAGTGAAAATCAAGCCATTTTTATAGATATTGGTACACACGATGACGTGTATTAAACTATAGATTGATTCAATCCATAGATGAAAAAATAAAACAAAATAAATTTGGACGAAAATATCACTGCGTTGATAACTGATAACTGATAACTGAAATGGAAAACTCTTCACCTTCTGATAACACTCAAACCGGTTTCCAGATCGGCGATGTGGCTGGCGATGTTAGCCTACAAGCTGGGGGCGATATTGTCGCTGGCAATAAAACCGTTATTCAAAATATCATTCAGCAAACCGTTAAACAATTCACTTCTTCTCCCTATAAATTCCTGGCTTCTTATGATCTGTCTGATCGAGATATTTTTTATGGACGTTCAGCGATAATTGAGGAACTGGCCGCTAAGGTGCCGCGTCATAAAACGATTATTATTAATGGTGCGTCTGGGGCGGGTAAAAGTTCTTTGGTGAATGCGGGTTTGATTCCCCGTTTGGCGGATAATGGTTATACCTACGTCTCTTTTCGTGATTATTCTGAGCCTTTACAACAATTGCGTGATTATTTAATTAAGCATCATCAGATTGTTGAAACCGCTTCGGCTTCCTTATTACAATTGATTCAACATTTTAGAACACAAGATAGCCATTTAGTCGTCGTTTTTGATCAATTTGAACGCTTTTTGCTGAATGTGTCGCCTACGAAACGGCGTGCGTTTATTGAAGCGTTTAAGCAGTGTATGGATCATAGCCATGCTCAAGAGATGAATTTTATTTTTACATTGCGTCAAGAGTTTTTGGGGCAAATGTTGGCGGAATTTGATACGGTTTTGCCGACTTTCTTGAATGAATCGGCGCGTTTTAATTTACAACCTTTAAGTCATCAGGAAGCACGAGAAGCGATTATCAAGCCGTTAGAGAATCTTGATGTTAAAATCGGTTATGATGAACAGTTTGTTGATGAGGTTTTGTTAACGGGCTTGGTGGCTCAAACCCGTGAACATCAGGGCATTAATCCGCCTCATTTGCAAATTGTCTGTAATCAATTGTATGAGGCTGCTTCTCAGCGTTTAAACGCTCAAAACATGGTACTCATCAATGCGAAACTCTATGAAGAATTGGGGGGCGCACAAGCGATTTTGCAGACTTACCTCGATAAGACAGTTGAAGACATCGCGCCTACTCCTGAAAAAACGGCTATTGTCCATGCATTGTTAAAAGCGATGATAGAAACCGTTGGAACGCGCCAATTTGTTTCTTTAAAAGACTTGCACCGCGCCTTGCCGGATCGTTTAGAACGTGAACTCATTGAATTGATTGAGAAATTAAGAGAACGACGGGTGGTAGAAGTCCGACAAGCGACTTATTCGTTATCGCATGAATTTATGGTGGAGAAGGTGCGAAGCTGGTTTGATGAGCGTGAGAGGGTACGTCAAAAGGCGAAAGAAACCTTAGATCGCGGCCTGGCTGAATGGAAAACCTCTGGGGCGCTGTTCAATGAAAAACAAGTCAGCACGATTCGCCAAGGCTTGCCGGATTTAACTGAAATAGAACAACAGTTGTTGCTTAAAAGTGAAGCGGCTTATCAAAAACAAAAACGGGTTCGTCAGGCACTCTTTGGCACAGTGGCGGCCAGTATTCTATTAGCGGTTATTGTGTCTGTGAGCTTTGGGATTTTATCGCGCCTCTCGGCGCAAAAAGCGGAAGACGAAAGAAATCATGCCCTGAAAAACCAATCGTTATTTTTGGCCGCGATGTCGCATCAAGAAACGCAAAAGGGTAATGCGACGACTGGCACTTTATTAGCCTTGGAAGCGTTGCCCAAGTCGATAGCCCATCCTGATAGGCCTTTTGTGCTGGAAGCCCAAGTGGCTTTGTATAGCGCGGTGACTAATTTGCGAGTACGTCTCGTGCTGATGGGGCATGATAAGCCGATTTATCAAGCGAATTTGAGTCCTGATGGACAGCTGATTGTGACGGCTTCTGATGATAAAACGGCGCGTTTGTGGGATGTGAACACGGGGCTGGAAGTTGTGCAGTTAATCGGACATGAAGATGAGGTTTGGGATGCTCAATTTAGTCCGAAAGGGGAGCGCATTGTGACTGCTTCAAAGGATAACACGGCGCGTTTGTGGCGGGTGAATGGCGAAGCCATTTCGATTTTGAAAGGACATCAGGATGCGGTTTATCATGCTGAATTCAGTCCTGATGGACAGCTTGTTGTCACGGCTTCCAAGGATAAAACAGCCCGTTTATGGGATGCGAAAACGGGGCAACCCCTTGCCGTGCTTGAAGGGCATGAACATGCGGTCAAATATGCGACTTTTAGCCCAGATGGACAGTTTGTGGTAACGGCTTCTTTTGATAAGACGGCGCGTTTGTGGGATGCTAAGACGCATCAACCCGTTTTTGAACCTTTGAAACACGATAGGGCTATTTGGTATGTGGCCTTTAGTCCAGATAGTAAGCGTATTGTGACGGCTTCAACGGATAAAACGGCCGCGGTGTGGAATACTCAAACAGGTACACAAGTGAGCCGGTTTAGGGGTCATGAGGGTTTTGTGAATCAGGCTGAATTCAGTCCTGATGGCCGCCTGCGCGTGGTAACGGCTTCCAGTGATAAAACGGCTCGCTTATGGGATGTTCAGACGGGGAAACAACTGGCGAAGCTATCTGGACATGAAGCGGAAGTCAGTGCCGCTCATTTTAGCCCTGATGGACAGCGCATTGTGACGGTATCGGCAGATAAAACCGCGCGTTTATGGGCAGGTTTGACGGGTAAACCCCTGTTCAGATTGTCAGGGCATGATAAAACGGTGACTGATGCGACATTCAGTCCTGATGGACAAACGGTGTTGACAGCCTCTGCGGATAAAACCGCTCGTTTATGGAAACTTGATATTAATCAACATGTTGCGCTGTTTACCGGACATGAAAAACAGGTCACTGGCGCAGCCTTCAGTCCGAATGGACAACAGCTTGTCACAACATCAAAGGATCACACCGCTCGTTTGTGGGATGCGAAAACCGGTCAAGTCCTTTTTGAACTGATAGGCCATGAAGCAGAGGTGACTGATGTGGCTTTCAGTTCGGCTTTG
>JAYQWI020000110.1:0-2236 GCA_035871815.2 Candidatus Parabeggiatoa communis | reverse complement strand
GGCATTATGTTTGGAGAAAATGCCAAGTTGGACGTGCAAGGGAGTTTTCATGCCAGCACAGCCGACTATTTGCGCTTGGGAGAGGGGGGACGCTTTGATGCTCGTAATCCAAGTGATAGTTTATTGAGCGTTGCACCGATTGAAGCCTTTGGTTTTTTGAGCGATTCACCAGCCTCGATTACCACTCAAGATAGCGATTTGTCTGTTTCTGAAGGCAACAGCTTATCATTAATTGGGGGTGATTTGCGTTTGAACGGTAATTCACCAATCCTATTTCATGAACAGGATTTCGCGCCAACGACAGCGATTTTTGCTCGTTCTAAATTATCGGCACCAGCGGGACGAATTAATCTGGCGAGTGTGGCTTCTCAAGGTGAAGTGATGCCTAGCGAGTTTGGATTAGACTTGAATGCTGAGGGGGGAAGCATTGCAATGACTCATACCTTAATGGAGGTCAGTGGTCAAGGTGGTGGCGGTGTTTTTATTCGTGGTGGACAATTTGTCATGGATAATGCGACCATTCAAGCCAATACGATGGCTGATCAGCATGGCAAGGGTATTGACATGAAAATGACAAATAGCATTGATATTAAAGGCAATCTTTTTGCCATACTGAGTAACACTATGGGCAACGGTAATGCCGGTACTATAACGATCACGGTACCTGATTTGAGCATCGCTGAAAGTTTCATAAGAAGCAGTAGTTTTAGTAGCGGTGATTCAGGTGACATCGTGATCGAAGCCAAACAAATATTACTGGACAAAGGAAGCAACATTAATAACGACACTTTTTTCAAGGGGCAAGGGGGTGATATCACGATTAATGCTACAGAATCCGTTTCTATATCAGGTCAAAGTAAGGGAGGATTTGCTCCGGGTATTACTATTCAACCAGACATTCCTAGTGAATTAACCAGTGAAACCTACGGTACTGGAAAACCAGGTAGTCTCAATATTACGACTGGGCTTTTAAATCTAGAGGGGGGGCTCATTTCAACTAATAATTTGGGAATGTCTAAAAGCACTGACATTACGGTGAATGCCGATAAAATAAGTATAACTGATGGTGGATTGATTATTTCCTTTTCTTTTTTAGATGGAGACGGTGGCAAAATAAATATCAACACTAACACAATGTCTATCACTGGAAGACGTCCCGGATTAATCAATCTTATTGGAGAGACTTTTGTTGAGAAGAATCAATCTGGCATAGCCACTATCAGTTTTGGAAAAGGGAATGCTGACAACATTTCTGTTGTGGCTAATGAGTTGAGGATAGATGATCGGGGTGGCATTAGCGCGGGTACAGCAGGTGAAGGTGCAGCTGGAGATGTCACGGTAACAGTCAATAATTTATTTTTGGAAGGCGGTTCTGAAATTAATAGTAGTAGCGGTGGTTTGATAGGAGAACAAATACTTCTCGGCCAAGGGCCTGGTGGTAATGTACACGTTATTGCTACAAATAATATCACTCTTTCCGGTCAAGATAATCGTGGCTTACCGAGTGCTATTTCTACTAACTCTTTAGGCATAGGTCAAGGTGGGCATGTCACAGTGGAAACCAATCAGCTTAACATTAGTGATGGTGCCGCCATTACAGCTAACGCTATGGGAACGGGTAATGCTGGCGATGTTGTCATAGAAGCCAATACGATTAAAATAACCAATAGTGGCACAATCACGACTTCTGCCGAACAGGCAAGCGGTGGCAATATCAGTCTTGTTGTTCCCAACTTACTGTTTTTGCGAGAAGGGCAAATGACGACCAGTGTTCATGGTGGTAGCGGCGATGGTGGCAATATTACCCTTTCCAATCCGAATTTTATCGTTTTAGATCAGAGTCAGATCAAAGCACAAGCGAATGAAGGACGCGGGGGAAATATCCAGCTTAAGGCTAAACAATTAGTTAAATCACCTGAAAGTCAAATCAGTGCTTCTTCCAAACTGGGTATAGACGGCGAAGTGAACATTGAATCACCCGAATTGGAGCTCAATGCGTTCATAGTCATCTTGCCTGACGCTTATGTCGAAAGGCCGTTGTCAACAGATTGTCCTGAAGATATAGAAGAACTCAGCCTGTTTCGCGTGGAACGGGCAAGTATTGGGATGCCAAAAACGCCGGATAGTTTTATGGAATAGCATCTACATCATGCTATATAGTACAACGAATTACTGGGATAAACGAATTAAAAATTTGAAAATTATACCATGCTCTCAGTTTAGCAAAAGGTGTCAA
>JAYQWI020000109.1:0-4481 GCA_035871815.2 Candidatus Parabeggiatoa communis | reverse complement strand
AAATTAGCCAACGGATGTGTTTCATCATCACCAATAGTATTCAGTAACTCATCAAGTAATACCGTCATGCGTTGGTATTCACTCTCTGAATGTGGAACAGATAAAATTTCTGCAACGGGATTCCAATGATGTATTGTTTTCACAAGTAATGGACTACTCATCAGTTATCAGTTATCAGTTATCAGTTATCAGTTATCAGTTATCAGTTAGAAGCACACCTTTTAGTGTATTGTGGGTATTTGGATTTTGAGATCAATTTGTGAAGGCGGTTCATATCACAAATAGACTTTTTTTCGGTTTGTCCCGAAAATTTGGAGTGCAAAATTCATTTTGCAGAGGTGAGATTTTCATTCCAAATTATGAGCTAGACTTTAGTAAGGCTTCTTTAATAGAGGCCTCAAAAAATAAGGGTAACCACAATATATTATCCCTAGAATTAGAGTTGAATTAACTTTCAGAGTTCGTGATATTTCAACTGTTTATTTGCGCTTAAAATTTTGGGGATAAGGGAGTTCAAAAAAAAAGTACCCAAATGCCAATTCAAGCAGGTTAGAATGGGGGCCAACAAAAAACCGTTGCCCACGGAGATAATTTATTTTTTTGGATATTTCTAAGATGAACTTTAAAGCTCAAAAATTTCCGCAAAAAAATCGGGGATGAAGCTAATCCGTTGTACTCATTAGCGAAGGAATAGTTAATATGATCAAAATTGCCACTTGGAATGTCAATTCGCTACGTGTTCGCCTACCGCAGGTATTAAATTGGTTAACAAGCACTGCGCCGGATATTGTCGCTTTGCAGGAAACCAAAATGACTGATGAGCAATTTCCGCTAGAAGAAATACAAGCCGCAGGTTATCATGCCCTGTTTTCGGGACAAAAAACGTATAATGGTGTGGCCTTGCTCAGTCGTTCAGAAGGTTATGACGTGATCAGGGATTTACCGGGTTTAGATGATCCACAACGGCGCGTTTTAGGGGCGACTTATGATTCGCTGCGCGTGTTAAATTTATATGTGCCTAATGGTTCGGCCGTCGGTTCTGATAAATATCACTATAAATTAAATTGGCTCAATCACTTACAGCATTATATCCGCAATACCAAAAAGCATTATCCCCGTTTCATTGTGCTAGGCGACTTTAATATTGCTCCAGAAGATCGTGATCTGTATGATCCTGCGGCTTGGGCAGGTAATATATTAGTGAGTCCACCGGAACGGGCGGCCTTACAAGATTTGCTTGATTTAGGATTGGATGATACTTTTCGTCTATTTGAACAACCACCGGCGTGTTTTAGTTGGTGGGATTACCGTGCTGGCGCGTTTCAACGCAATCATGGGGTGCGTATTGATTTGATTTTAGCCAGTCAAGCACTCTCATCCAATTGCACCGATTGTACGATAGATATTGGGCCTCGGCGTAATGAACGCCCTTCAGATCATGCACCAGTCGTCGCAACTTTTAGAGTTTAGCAACTATTGGTAGGCTTGAAGGCATGATTTTCAAACCAAATTGATTTTGCTTGGGCCTGATTTTCGTTCAAAATTTATTTTGCTGCTCTTTTCGTTGAAAGCGTGAGGTAAAACTGATAGGTGGTAAGCCACCCTACATTGATTGGTGGGTAATAAAAATACGTTGCTCACCCTACATTGACGGATAACTGATATGTTTGAAACTGCGGAATTAGGTCAAAAAATTTCTAAAGAAGACTATAAAAAACAGTTGCCTGAATTAAGAGCGGAACTGTTGCAGGCGCAATTTGCTTTGAGCAAAACCAATACGCCTGTCATTATTATCATTTCGGGTATTGATGTTGCCGGGCGGGGCGAAGTGGTGAATGCCTTAAATGAGTGGCTCGATACACGCGGTTTGGAAACCATTGCGCTTGATTCACTCACTGATGAGGAATGTGAGCGGCCTTATTATTGGCGATTTTGGCGGCATTTGCCGGCGCGGGGGCGTATTGGCATTTTTTTTGGTGGCTGGTATGTTGATCCGATTGTGCAAACGGCCTATCAAAAGATGGATAACGCCTCATTCAATGAAGGCTTGGCACATATTCATCGTTTTGAAACCATGCTGGTAGAAGATGGTGCCTTGATTCTCAAATTTTGGCTGCATTTATCCAAAGAACAACAATACAAGCGTTTAAAGAAACTTGAAAAGAATCCGCATACCAAGCGTTCCGTTTCTAAACGCGATTGGAAACATGCTAACTGCTACCCCCAATTTGTTAAAGCGGCCGAAACGGCTTTACGATTGACCGATTCTGGTAATGCCCCGTGGTTATTGATAGAAGCCACTGATTGGCGTTATCGTAATTTAACCGTTGCCCGTACTGTCGCGGAGGCTTTACGCAAGCATCTTGAGGCACAAGCCAATATCAGCGCGCACACGAGTGTGCCTGATAGCCCTCGAATCCAGGCTGTGATACCGCCAACGGCTTTATTAGCACAACAACCCGCTTCTGATTCTAAGCTCACCATTTTGGATACCGTCAATTTGACGCAAGAGTTGTCGCGCAAAAGCTATCGTCAAGAGTTGGATACTTATCAAGGCAAATTACATCGCTTAGCTTGGCTGGCCTCTAAAAAACACTGTTCCACGGTTATTGTCTTTGAAGGCTGGGATGCGGCCGGTAAAGGGGGTGCCATTCGGCGAATGACGCAAGCAATGGATGCCCGCTTGTATCAAGTGATTTCTAGCGCAGCACCGACGGATGAAGAACGTGCCCATCATTATTTGTGGCGATTTTGGCGACATATTCCGCGTGCTGGAAGAGTCACGATTTATGATCGCTCTTGGTATGGGCGCGTCTTGGTAGAGCGCGTTGAAGGTTTTGCCCAAGAGAATGAATGGCAGCGGGCTTATCTGGAAATCAATGAGTTTGAAGAACAACTCGTTAAACATGGTAGCTTAGTCATCAAATTTTGGATACATATCAGCAAAGATGAACAACTACGCCGCTTTAAAGAACGTGAAGAGATTTCTTATAAAAAACATAAGATCACAGAAGAAGACTGGCGTAATCGTGAAAAATGGGATGATTATACTCTTGCGCTTAACGAGATGATTGCGCGAACCAGTACCCATTTTGCCCCGTGGACATTGGTAGCAGGGGATGACAAATATTTTGCTCGCGTACAGGTTATCAAAACAGTGTGTGAGCGTTTAGAAAGCATGTTAAACAACAATAGATAGGAAATCATTATGCAAGTCTTGATTGTACGTCATGCCCCCGCAGAAGATCGTGAAGAGTTTTCCCGTAGTGGGCAAACCGATGAATTGCGGCCATTGAGCAACACAGGAAAAGCCAAAATGCTTTTAAATGTCAAAGGGTTACAAACCATTTTACCGGCAATACACCGCTTTGCAGAAAGCCCGTTAATCAGAGCGCAGCAAACAGCCGGTTTGCTGGCATCAGCTTATCCGAATGCTATCCGAGAAACCTTACCGGCCTTAGCACCTGATGGTTCTGATTCAGAAGTCTTAAGCTATTTACAACACTATGCCAATACCAACGAAACGATTGCTTTAGTTGGACATGAACCGGATTTAGGCGAATTAGCCACTTGGTTAGTCAGTGGACAGGTTGATAATTGGATGCCTTTAAAAAAAGGCGCGGCCTGTTTGTTAGAATTTCTGGATGAAGTTGAAGCGGGTCAAGCAGAACTGTGTTGGATGCTGAGGCCTAAACAACTACGTCAATTAGCAGGTTAATTGAAGCACGGGAGATCATAACAAATGGAAAACAACCCTTACGCCCCGCCTTCAAGTGAAATCCCGACTGAAGAAGCGAAAACCAGTCCAGTTGGCCGGTTTTTTAAAGTGCTGGCAGGTGTGTTATTGATCATTTTTTCGCTATTGATTTTAATCATTAGCATTATGGGTGTTGTCGCTGGGATAAGGCATTTGTTTTCTGATACGTTCCCAAACGCGCTTGCAGTTACTCAGTTCTTGCGTTTTGCCCTTCAGCTCGTGTTAGGCCTATTGTTGATGAAATCGGGCATTCGCCTCGTAAGCAGAAGGAAAAAGTCTGAAGAACCTACCCAGAAACCGATATGGGTTAAACTCTTTCTGATTTACGTCTCTATGGGTGCCGTTGGAGATGTGAACACTTACTTGATCATGTTTAGCAATCCTTTTTTTCCCATGACATACGAACAAAGGGCTTATTTTGAGAACTTTGGTATGCTACATAACTTTTTGATTTTTTCAAACACTTTATTCAATGTTGCCGCCGGCATTAGCTTATTCCGACTCAGAAGAATCGCGCTTAAATTATTGTTAATCAGTTTAATCCTAAGCCCAATTTTAATGCTGTATACTGTTTTCATTTCTGGGTATAGCCCGGCCACCCCCCTAGAACAAATTATCTCGCTAATCAGTTCGCTAGTCGGTATGGGCATATTAATAGCGATATTTTTATATAGCCTCAATCTCAAGAAACAAGGGAAATTGACTTGAGTTTTGATTAAAAACG
>JAYQWI020000108.1:0-6994 GCA_035871815.2 Candidatus Parabeggiatoa communis | reverse complement strand
TTTATGAAAAAATATGGCGATCAATTGAATGGGTAAAAATACCAAACGGAAATTACCGAAAAAGCTGATAAAGCAATAAATTATTAAGCTATTTAAATTAACAAGACACTAAAAAATAAGCGAAAGGACAGTTATAGAATTTGTCAGATAAATATGTTGACCTTTCCAATAGTGGATATCAATGCTTTGATAACTGATAACTGATAACTGATAACTGATAACTGATAACTGATAACTGAAAAAAAATGCCCGACAAACACTTTCATATGAGTGCTGATTATGAGCATCATTCTTCATCTCAAAAAACGATAGGACAAACAGTCATAGAATCTGTAGTTGATGTTGCTAAAAAGGAATTTGGGCAGTTTGAAGAATTAAAAGTGCTTGATTTAGCTTGTGGGCCTGGAAATCTCACAATTGAACTTAAACAGGCTCTAAAATCTGCATTTCCTCAAACTCAAATCAAATTGACGGGTTTAGATTACACTGAAGAAAATGTGAATCGACTAGTCAATAATTCAAACGGAGAAATACAAGGTGTTGTTGCTTCTTTTTATGATCCCTTTAAACTTGAAAGTCAAGATATAATCACTTCCAACGAGGGACTTCATTGGCAACCACCATCGGAAATGAGTGAGATAATCTATTCTCAACTTCCTCCAGAAGAAAGAGAACGATATGAATCTTGGGCATTAAATCATTTCAAGAAGGCACTCAAAAACATTCATAATTCGCTAAAAAAAGGGGGGGTTGCAGTACTTCAGTTTGGACATGAAGGACAACTTCAAAACTTATGGGATTTAATTCGATACACTTTATGTGAAGCACAATTTGAAGGCTATAAATCTAAAGTGAATTTTCCACTTTATTATCCGACAGAAAAAAATATTGAATTTTTGTTGTCAGAGGTCGGATTTACAAACATTAAAGTTGATGCTTTTAATCAAGACTTAACTGAAGAGACATCAGAATCTATTACAGCGTTTCTAGCAGCATTCACAAAACAGGGTTTTAGTACCTTTTTTAAACCTGATGATTTAAATGATTTTTACTCCAGAATAAACGCAAAATTAACTCGTTTAAAGATTGATGACTTCAGAAAAGATCAATGGCATCGAACTTTAATTAAAGCTACCGTAGCGCGGTAGTCAACCTAGGAGGGGTAGAACGTAACGCAACTCTGGAACGCCTAACCCATCATAACTTCCAAACCACAAGTTTTACTAACATGAAGATATTAAATTGGTTTCTTGATCACCTCGTATTTGTATTGCTTCTTGGGTTATCTGTTGTCGCTGTTCTTTTTTCTCTAGGGGTTATTACAAGCGAGACGATTCCTATAGCTACTCTTACTCTTAGCCTATTATTTACAATAGGATTATATTTACTCAGAATGGGTGCCAAAGTTCATTCGCTGTCACAAACGGTGCCTTCTATCAAGGCTATAAAGGAAAAAGTTGATGAGATGACAGCAGCCAAGGTTTTATCTGGAAGAGAAGCCTGTTTTCATCAGCTTAATTGCGTCATCAAGGATAACAGCAGAATTGATGCCACTTATTTTTCAAAACCACCCCTTCCTGAAACACAACAACTTCCTAATGAACGTCAATACTGGGCCAATTTAGAGAAGTATTTAAAGACAGGCAATGATTTCCACGTAAGACGGATAGTTACAGTTGAAAACTCAGAAAATCTTGAATGGGTGACAGGCATGCTTGAAAAACTGAACGAAAGTCCAGGGTTTTCTTTAGTTGTTCTTAATACAATGCAACCATTCCCTTACATGAATATCATTGTGGTAGATTCTCAGTATACCATGATTTTTCCTCCACACCCTGAAACGACTGATGGCCCCTATCTTTTTATAGATGACAAGCCTATTGCAAGGGATTTTGGTAACAATGTGTTTGGGCAATTGTGGGGGGAAGCTGAGAGAACAATGCCATTAAAGATGGGTAGGGATATCTTTCGCGACAATTTCCAGAAACTTGAAGAGAGAGTAGCTGGACGGTAATCAAAATCCGATATCCTAAATAATGTAGTGATTTTGGAGTAATTATAGAGGTTCAAAAAAATAATGTCACTCAATCAAATTGGGCGAACACTTTCGGTACCCCCCTACATGACGCTCGTAGGGGCTTTCCTGCGTAAAGCCCTTTTTAAATTATTGACATGAAAATCTATAGCCTGAGCATTTTCACCCAAAGCTTAAACATTTTTCATTTCCGCCATCTGTTTGTACCTACTCTATGCACATAACCTTTTAAACCATGGAATTTTCTATTAGTTAAGATGATTTGGTTTGAGGGCTCATAATCAATTTTTGCATGGATTAATTGTGTGACAGGAACAGAATGACTTTTTTGGGAGGGCTCAGAAAAGGCCTACTTGAAAAATAAGAGGGTTATCACCATAGAGTATTTTTTAGATAAAAACAAGGGTGAATTAAAAATCCTTAGCTTATGATTAATCTTTAATTGTCAATTTCTTGATTGAGCAAGTCAAAAATTTTAACCTAAACTGGAGTCATTACGATTATGAAATTTTTCGCAAAGAGTATGCTGTTTGTTGTTTTTTTTGTTTCGGCTTCTTTTGTGGTTGCAGAAAAGAATTCAGAAAAAACGGTCATTACCATCACAACAGCTTCTGAAAACGGTTTTTACTACAAAATTGGAAAAGATATTCAAACGCTCGTTAAGAAAGAATCCAATGATATTGAAATTCGTGTAGTACAATCATATGGTTCTTTGCGAAATATGCAAAGGCTTTCTAATGAAGGAGATAGTTGTGTTGAAAAAAATGAGGTGAATTGTTATGCTGACATTGGCATTGTACAATCTGATGTATGGAGGGAAAAATATGACAAAAATAAAGTTGGTTTGATTCTCCCTTTGTATGAGGAAGAAGTACATCTTTTAGCTAGAAGTCATATCAAAAAGATTGAAGATTTGAAGGGAAAACAAGTTGTTATTGGCACTACAGGTAGTGGAACATGGTTCACTGCTCTGAATATCTTAGAAACCTTAGAGATAACAGCAGAAACAACCTCTTTTTTGGAACAATCAGAAAAAGAAGGCATTATCTCTGTGCTGAAAGGAAAAGCAGATGCTGTTTTTTATGTAATAGGTAAAGGTATAAAAGCGTTTAAAAATTTTGAGAATCTTCATTACTATCAGGAATACGGAAAGTTGGATAATGTTCACTTTATCAAAATCAAGCTTTCTGAGAAATTAAAAGATAAAGGATATTATGACGGATATCTCAAATACTCTTGGTTCAAGAATAATATTCAAACTGTAGCTGTTTCAGCAATGTTGGTAGGTAGGAATTATTGCCACAATACAGATTCTGCTGTTAAAAAGATAAAAGATAAGTTGTCTGAAGATGAGACTCTTCAAACGTTAAAAGATTGTTCTCAAAATGAAAATACATGCAAAATGTGGGAACAAACTACAAAACCTAATCAGCAAATGGTGAGTGTATTAAGAGGAAAAAATTGTCCTTAGCTCTTAGACTCTTTTTTAAAATAATGTTTTGTCTAAATATTTGCTTTCTTTTTCATCTAATTTTTCTTTCCAATCTTGAAGAAGCTGAAGAACATCATTTTCCTTTATCATGTTGTTTATATTTGTTTCCACTTTTTGACGTACAACTAAAAGGTTTGTATTATCAGACAAAATCTGGCCTTTTAAGTATTGGCGATAGTGTTCAATGGAAAATTTGTCAATGGAAAATTGTGGTTTTGCCTTAATTTCATCAAAGTAAATCAAAGGTGGATAGTTATCAATTAAAGGGGCAACATGAAATAAAGAATTTAGATTTTCTCTTTCTTCAGGAGATAAGTTTGGGTTATTCTTTTTTTCAAATAACAAAAGGTGTGATGAAAACTTCTGCAATGACATGTCATTGATGTCTTGTGTTTTATAGGTAGCCCAATCTTTTATAATTTTTATTATCTCTTCCTCATAACCTTGATGTTCTTTCTTCAAATCAATAACATACCATCCGAACAAAAAACTGGCTACAATAATAGATATTAAAAATATTCCTGTGGCTTTTTTTACAGCTTGCTTTGCTACTTTCCTTGCATTTATTATTATTCTTTTTCCAAAAAAATGCTGAAGCAATTCATCAGCATTATCAGCTTTCAGTAACCGCTTTTTTTGTCCATCAGTTAACCCACTTTCATCTTGCTTTTGACATACAACAACTTTCAAATTTTTATTAGCAGCCGATGCCGCTTCAAGTTTCTCTTTAAGCCCATCAATGAAACTCAAATGACCCTTAAAATCACCATCGCAAGTGACTGTCCTATTTTCAGGCACAGTTAAATCATAGGTTAAGGCATACATGCCCACTAAAAATACACCATAAAGAGAAGGCCCATCAATTCCATCTAAGGGTTCATCATTAATTGATTTTACCCACCAACGAAATATGGGGACTTCTTTTTCTCCCTGTAGTAAAACGGTAAAAGCGTCATTAATAGCCCTTTCAAGTTGGCGATCAACAAAAGTGCAAAGCATTTGTACAGGATGCGGGTAAGGTTTGCTACACACTTTTAAATCAACTTTTTCTAGGTGAAGGTAAGCTGCAAACCCGTTATCGACAGTTTTACCACCTGATCCTGCTTTATTACGATGTTCTACCAATAATATGGGAATTTTTATCTCTTTTCCGGTAGAATCAATTTTTTCCTCTTTTAAGAAGTGACAACAATCAGCAACAAAACCGGCTGGAAAATCAATTGTTCTTCCATGACAACGTAAAGTCTCAGGAGAAGGTTTATTTGGTGTGGATATTTTTGCACAGTAACGCAAAGCATCGAAATAACGCTTTTGATAATTTTCATAAGCTTCAGCAGAAGCTGGACAAATGCGTTCTAGTGGAGGAACTTCAAACCATTCTTCTAAGCCTTCCAGATCATTATCAGCTTGCAATCCTCGCAGCTTATTTATCAATAATACTTTTCCTGTTTTGTCTTTTTTAAACAATTTCGTTATCCTTTTTGTAAAAATTTTTTTCCATTAATTCGCTAATAATTCATAATCAACAGAAATGCTAATCTGATTATTGGTACATTTTTCTGGCAAATAGCATCGAAAAGCCCACATTTTGCCAACAGGTGTTAATTCCCATTCTTCTTCGACAAGGAATTCACCCGTTGAATCGTCAGCGATAATTAAGTCAACTTTTTTCCTGCCATCAATTTCAGTGACGGGTTCTCCTTTTATTATTTTAAATGAAAGTACCCACTCCTTACCTTTTTCCTCACACTTTAATTCAGAGTGATCATCATTTTCGTAAAGCAGCCCTTCATTTTGCGAAAGGTTTTGCTTGATAGCAGATGCTAAATTCCCTTTAGCCCCTTTAGCTTGAACAAAGACAGCATTTAAATTGGGTAATAAAATGTTTTCAAGGCTTTTGGTAAATGCCTTTATCATGGTTTGTCGAAATGAATCTTGCTGTTCTTTTGGTTGGGCAGGCAAAGGCTCCCACTTCCAATTAGTAGGAAATTCAGCATTACGAAAAGCCTTAGCCATCGTCACGAATTTCGGATTTGCGTCAGTTGGCGCAGATTTCCCCCTTAAAACTTCCCAAAAAATATCAGAATCCTGTTCGCTAATATTCATATCTAATTTACTCCTTTATTTGATCGAAACATGTTTTAAAATCAGGTTTTGTCTTGTCTTGACTTCTCCATTCAAGTAGCAATTCTAAACAACGATGCAATCTCTTGCTTACTGTATTATTTTTAGTTATGCCAAAAATTGTAGCCATTTCATCGTTATCGAATTCATATTTTTTGGCTAATTCCCATGTCAGAATACATAAACATCGATTAATATTCCAACGTTGTTTCTTTTTTCTTAACTCCATGCGACATTTCTTTATCTGCGATTGGACAAGTGTCGCTATCTGAGTTAGATGGTTGTTCCGAGCTTCATCGTTTGTAATCTCAGCGCCCTCTGGCGGTGGTGTATAGTCTGGTAAATTTTCAAGAACCTCATACATGCAGCCTTCACATGGATGTTCTCTTAAATACTGTTGAATTGCTTTATTCACACAATCCTGTATATCAAATTCATTTTGCTCTTCTTGAAACCCTTCAAGTTGTTGCTTGTCAAGTTCCTTTTCAACAGTTGAAGAATTGTCTTCACTATTAGGCATAACTCATATTCCTCAATATCACAAATTTCTATGTCGTTGGTATTAATTAATTTTTTGGATACCATTTTAGTTTGTGTAGGCATCCAATATTTTTTTTACCCATTATTTTCCATAATAACGCAATTCAAAAATAATGTGACTTCAGTATCAAGGCATTTCACTATTTTTTTGTATTGCTCAGATGACATTTTTATTATCAATTAGCAATTTTTAATTAGTTAAAAATAATAGTGAGATAGGTTCTACGGCGTTAATTGATATAGGCATCCAATATTACTCTAATCCATTGGTTTCATAATAACACAACTATAAAACTCATGTGACTAAACTGAGATAATTCCCTTTTTTTTTGCAAAATGATAATTCTTAAAATTAATAGACAAGCTACATCAGTATTCAATTTGGGTTAATAAACTTTTTGTTTTTGGGTTAGTAAAGTGCGCCTCAATTGATATTTGATATAGTTCTGTTGAAAAACAAGTGCGCTATTTATAAAACCATCGCTTTAACAAATCAATATTTATAAAACGCGTGTCTATTTAGATTTAATGGTGACACATAAATATAAATAATATGACGAAAGATCAATACCAAAATACATAAATAGTCTTTGTTAATTTAAAAAAGGTAACTTGTCACGCAAATAAATATCCGTGCTACAGTATTAATCATAATATTATTCCTTATGGTTCGGTGATATCAAAAGTGGTTTTTTGAATTTGATTAGACATAACGATTTTATATGTTACAATGATTGGAAAAATAATTCAATGCGAAGGTAAAAACTAATGAGCACTAATCCAATTTCTGACATTGTTAATGA
>JAYQWI020000107.1:0-37214 GCA_035871815.2 Candidatus Parabeggiatoa communis | reverse complement strand
TTAAATAATGGGTCAGATTTTTAAAACTGATTTTGTTCATGCCTATTTTCCAAGTTAGATGATCAATTATAACAGTGTTAGAATAAATACTATCCATTGTAGAAATATTATATAGTAAACTCACTACATTTATAGCCTTTTTCGATTGGCTTAAGGAAGTTCCAAAAAAATAATTATCCCAAAAGGCAATTCAAGCCGGTTTGTTTAATTTCTCTCATTCTCTGCGCGAAGCGCGAAGCGTGAGGCGACAGTTGGTTACAAATTATTTGTGTGCATAGAGTAGCCCTGCGGGATAATTTATTTTTTGGATATGCCTAAGGCAAAAGCAGTAGGCATGTTAAAATATTAAAAAATAAAAAACAACCGGAGATTCAAGATGACTTGACACAGGGAGAACAATACAGCTACGGTTGCTACTATTAAGACACATTGGGCAGAACTAATGGCTAAATAAATAATATCCTGTTAGACTTAATACTTGCGATAATTTCGCTGATAGCGAATAGCAAATTGTGATTTGCGAATAAACAACAATCAATGAAATAAATAATAGACTTGTCCCTAAATAATTATATCTTATATTTCATAGATTTATATAGATTTGCAAATCGCAAATACTTGAAAATCAATTGGTTATAACAATCACACTGAAATTTGATAATTACTAATTGAATTGATATAATAAAAAAAGAATTAGCTTATTTTTTAAACCAATCGGTTAAAATCTCTTTTTGAAGTGATTTCATTCAAAACAGCCTTGTCTGTGTGCTCAAAACAGAAAAGTTAATGTTATAGAGTGAAACACTTCATTATCTATTTTATATTTATAAATCATACACTTATAAAAGTGTATCTATATTTATGTTGTTTAACCGTTATTTAATAATCAATTTAATATTAATATTGTAATGATGATGTAATTGTTGAATCATGAGTTGTTTCATAAACAAATGAGTTTGTCAAGTCATTCTTCAAGTGTTATCTCAAATATTACATAAAACATACAGTAATATTATCTTGCTTATTTTAATATGTATCTTTTATGCTTTTAAAAAGGCTTTATTAATTAATAAGTTATAAGCCCTTATTAAGGGACAAGTCTATTCAAGTAAGTACTGAAGCACAAATAAACAGGTATTTTACCGCAAAGGGCAACCCTGGTTGCTTCTATTAAAATACCTGAAAATTTATGGTTCAGTACTTACAACGAAATTTCACTTTTCATTCATTCAATCACCACCAAAAGGAGGATTACTGCATGAGTAAACGCACAAAGCAGCGTCATAGCCGTCTTATGATCATTTCAATTGGCCTCGCAACGGCATTCGCTGCCAATCTAGGCCATGCAATATCAGACATTGGTCCGCTGCCACCGCTTAAAATTGACAAAGCCAAGGCAGAACTGGGTAAACGGTTGTTTTTTGATAGACGATTGTCAGGGGATGCCATTATTTCCTGTGCAACCTGTCATAACCCTAAACACGGCTTTTCCACCAACCAAGCATTATCTTATGGTTATCCGGGCAACCTGCATTTTCGCAATGTCCCCACCATGATCAATACCGCCTACAAAAAAGTGTGGATGCATGATGGGCGCATCGGTACCAATCTCAATGATGTCACTCGTGAGATGATCACTGAGGATTACATTATGAATATGGACATGCGTATCATGCAGGAGCGTCTCAAACAAGACCCTAAGTATGTGGAGATGTTTGAGGCAGCGGGATATGGGGAACCTTCCAACGACAAAGTGCGTAAAGCCATTCCCGAATATCTGAAGACGCTCACATCCCGTGGTGCGCCCTTCGATACCGGCGAGATGTCCGAAGCCGCTCAACGTGGCATGGCAATATTCAAGGGCAAGGGAAATTGCATGGCCTGTCACTTAAGCCCCCTGTTTTCGGACGGCAAGTCCCACAACACCGGTGTGCCGGAAAACTTTGACATTTTCCGTGATCCGCTGCGCCACCAAGCCTTTATCGCCTATAATATGTTTTTAGGCAAATAACGACATGATAGACCATAACAATATTCATAACACCCTCTCCTTAACTGAAACTTGTCCCCTTTCCCAAGGCCAACAAGCTTATTGGTTTATTCACCGATTCGCACCAGAAAGTTCGGCTTGCCGTATCGGGTTTTCAATCCGTATCTATGCAGGATTAGATGTTGATGCCCTGCGTAATGCATTTCAGTGTTTGGTCAACCGTCATCCATGCCTGCGGACATTGTTTGTACTAGGAAAAAACGGAATACCCGTTCAGAATACTTATCAAAATAATAAGGTATTTTTTGAACAAATTGATGCTTGCGCGCTGAATAGGGAGCAACTGCAACAAGAGATATCTAAAGCCAAGAAGTATCCCTTTGATCTGGAACATTGCCCCATTTTCCGTGTGAATTTGTTTACCTATTCCCAGAAAGAGCATATCTTATTGTGCATTGCACATACGATTATTTTAGACAACCCATCGTTACAGATTATTCTAAATGAATTACCTCAATTGTATGTTGCCAATAAAACGGGCGCAGAAATTCCTTTATCCACCATCTCTCATTCTTATGCGGATTTTGTTCGCATAGAGTCTGAAATGGTCAAAGGGCCCGCAGGTAAAAAGGATCTAGATTATTGGAAAAAGGAATTGGGCACGGATATTCCTGTTCTTAGTTTACCTTTCGATTATCCTCGGCCTCGTCTACGTTCTTACAATGGCGAAACCTATATGTTTGATGTAGAGGGAGAACTGGGCAAAGAGCTTAGAACTCTAGCTGAAAATGAAAAAATCCCTTATTCAGACCTGTTTTTAGCAGTATTCCAAGTACTGCTATACCGATATACCCAGCAGCCGATTATCATAACTGGGGTTGCCACTGACAGTAGACAGCAGGCTGGCTGTGATGGTATGGTTGGCTATTTTGCTGATCAGATGGTTTTACGGTCTCATGTTGCGGCTAAAACCCGCTTTCGGGATTTTCTAAACTATGTCAGTGAGAAACGCCAGAATAATAACAGCTATGATAGTTGTACGTTTTCTTCTCTTGTCAGTGCTTTATCTAAGAAAGAGGACCCCGCACTGTCTCCGATTTTTCAGGTTTTGTTTGCCTGGCAAGAAGCAATGGTCTCTGAGAGTCCGGTGATTTTACGAGAAACTGATCAGGGAGCCGATCAAAGTCAATCTGGCTGGTTACTTTCTGAAATAATCCAATATGAAGGTTTGTTTGATCTGGTACTTGACCTTACCAGGAGTACAAACTCTCTCATCTGTGCTTTCAGATATAATTCGGATCTATTTAAATTAGAGACAATTGCTCGAATGGCTGGGCATTTTCAAATGCTCTTGAAAGGAGTGGTTGATAATCCAGCGCAACCCATTGGAAGACTTCCCCTGTTGACTGAGGGGGAAAAACAGAAATTCCTGAGACAAATCAATGAGACAAAAACGGAAATACCGGAAACCTGCGTTCATAGATGGTTTACTGAACAGGTGAAAAAAACGCCAGAGGCCATTGCACTGGTTTTTTCCACTGGTGATCCTGATCGCAATATTGCGCTGACCTATACCATGCTCAATGAGAGAGCGAATCAGTTAGCCTATTATCTACAAAGCAAAGGGGTTGGCTCAGAGACTTTAGTCGGTCTATGTATGGAACGCTCTTTGAACATGATTATTGGGATTTTTGGCATACTAAAGGCTGGTGGGGCTTACATACCTCTTGATCCAACTTATCCAATACAACGACTGGCCTATATGTTGGAAAACAGCCAGGCAACTGTCCTTCTGACCCAGGCTAACGTGGTAGAAAGACTGCCGAGTTTTGAGGGCGAGACCGTGATAATCGATCAGGAACTGGATATGATTAGCCAACAAAGCACGGAAAATACTGATACGGATTCAGGGCCTGACAGTCTAGCTTGTGTGATTTATACTTCTGGGTCTACCGGAAAACCCAAAGGGGTGATGATTACTCATCTCAATTTGTGTAATGCGGTGGTACGAGCCAACTACCAATTTGATCTCACGCCTGGCACTCGGGTTATTCTGTTTGCGTCTTTTAGTTTTTCCATGTCTCTTGGAGACATATTTTCCCCTCTTTGTTCAGGCGCTACCTTGTATATTGGCAGTCGTGATGCCCTGATACCAGGTGATCCGTTAACCGAATTTCTGCGTGAAAATCGGATTGATGTGATCTGTATGTCATCTTCCTCGTTGGCACTCTTATCTCCAGAAAAATTGGCGGGCGTCAAAAACATCCTCGTTGCTGGTGAACCCTGTCCAGCAGATGTGATGAGAAAATGGGCAACCGATCGGCGTTTTTTCATTGGGTACGGGATGACTGAACTCACCGGTGGCGCAACCACCAAAAAATGCAGTGCCTCCGATAGGATACCCTTGCTTGGCGGTCCTAATCCTAATATGTTGCTCTACATCTTAGATCAAGAACTTCAGCCAGTACCGGTCGGTGTTTCTGGAGAATTATATCTCGGCGGTGCCGGGCTGTCCCGAGGTTATTTAAATAATCCCAAATTAACCAAAGAAAAATTTATTGCCAACCCCTTCATTGATCAACCTGGGGCTATGCTTTGCCAAACCGGTGATCGGGCCCGATATCTCGCTAACGGCGAAGTGGAGTTTCTCAGCCGAACTGATTTTCAGATCAATATTCGCGGTTTTAGGATTGAGCCAGGAGAGGTTGAAATAATACTTAATCAGCATCCTTCAGTCATACGTTCGGTGGTGATTGCCAAAAATGACCCGGCTGGTAATAAACGCTTGGTCGGTTATTTTGTACCAGAACCAGGAAAAACACCAACAGCTAGTCAATTGCGCGACTATCTTGGAGAACAGCTACCAGAGTTTATGGTACCGGCTATTTTCGTATTGTTGGAGAAACTCCCGTTAACGCCAAATGGGAAAATAGATCGATTAGCATTACCCGAATTGGCTCTTGATCTGATTGCACGGCCATCTACTGATTACACAAGGGCGGAAACCGGTATTGAGCATAGCATTGTAACCGTCTTCTTAAAGATACTTGGAATTGACCGGGTAGGCGTTAATGACAACTTTTTTGAGATCGGTGCTGATTCATTACTGTTGGTCAGAATCTGTGATCAATTACAAACCATTTTTCGGTTGGAATTACCGGTTGTCAAGCTCTTTGAATTTCCGACCATTCGCTTGTTAGGTCACTATATTAGCAAACAAGTGGATTCTCAGAAAGATGACAGCGATGACCTGAATTGTCGTTCAGAGCGCAAGATAATTAATTCCCAACTCGCTGAAAAGGAATCAACTCATACCACTCATCTTATCGTGCTTTCTGCACTCAATCAGGACAGATTAAAAGTCTATGCCGAGAATTTAGCCCATTTTTTGAGCAAAAAAACTTCTGTTCGCCAACAACGGCCAGTCACATTAGCATCTGTTGCTTACACCTTACAGATTGGCCGAAAAGCCATGAATGAACGATTGGCCTTGATTGCGTCAACTATCAGTGAGGCCGCAGAAAAACTGACTCAATATGCTAACACCGAAAGCGATATCCCAGGTTTATACACCCGTCATCTGAAAAATAGCGACACCGATTTTGGGCTATTGCTTCAAGGCCGGGCAGGTGCGGAATATAAAAGAATTATTATTGAAGATCGGAATCTAGATCGGTTGGCCCAGTTATGGGTTTCTGGGGCAGAAATAGAGTGGCATTTATTATACCCAGAAACCACGCCACCCAAAATTCCTTTACCCACCTATCCGTTTGCAAAACAACGGTATTCGATTGAACCTCAGAAACCGGTTTCTGGAGAAATCGATTTGTTAGCTCAAGAGAAGCACGCCGAGCAAAAACCGGCCGTATGCGCTCAATTGTATTTTGAAAGATTATGGGAAAAAACTGAATTACGTCCTCAAATCGATGCAAGCGCGGTATCGGGCAATATTCTGCTATTTGATAAAAACACCCTGATACTCGATGAAATTCAAAAAAGCGTCGTTTCAAGCCAAGTTATCCTCGTCATGCCAGGAGAAACTTATGAATATCGAGGGCCTAATCATTACCTCATTAATCCCAGCGAGCCGAAAGATTATCAAAAATTAATCAACTCATTGCAAGGCCAACTGCCGGAAAAAGTGATTCATTTTTGGTCGCGAGAGGCATTTGACCCCAATGATAAAAAGCGACTTGACTCCCAGCTTGAGCAAGGCTTGTATTCTGTATTTCATTTGACCAAAGCATTAATGGCAGAAAAGCAACAGGCAACCAAACCTCAGACGAAAATCTTGTATGCTTACCACGGAAATCCAGAAACACCACAACCTCAGTATGCGGCTCTTTATGGATTTGCAAATAGTTTAAGATTAGAAGATTCTGGCTTTTTTTGTAAAACCATTGAAGTCGGTGATTGCCTGTCTAATCCTGAAACGCTAGCAAACACGCTGATTCAAGAATTTGATAATGCCGATCAACAAATTAGAATTAGATATGCCCACCAAGGACGTTTTGTTAAACAACTGCGTGAATTTTTTCCTGAAATAGAAGAAAGCCATGAACTCCCATTAAAGAAAAACGGGGTTTATCTGATCACTGGCGGCATGGGTGGATTAGGGCTGATTTTTGCGCACTATTTGGCCACCGAGTATCAGGCCAAACTGATCTTAACCGGTCGTTCTCGCTTATCGCCGGAAAAACAAGTACAGCTTCGCACTCTTGAGGCATTAGGGGCTGAAGTCATTTACCTAGAAAGAGATGTCGCAGATCAGAACGATGCCAAAGCATTGATCAAAGAAAGTCAACAACAATTTGGGGCCATCAATGGCCTCATTCATAGTGCCGGCGTGATTCGACGAGGGTTTATACGAGAAACAACCGAAGAAGATATTCGTCAGATTTTACCGCCCAAAGTGGCCGGCACTCTCTATCTGGATGAGTATTTGAAAGACGAAAAACTCGACTTTTTTGTCCTCTTTTCCTCTATTTCGGCCGAAATTGAAAGTTTGGGATTGCCAGGTTATGCGTTTGCTAACGGCTTTTTGGATCACTTTGCTCACTGGAGAGAACAGTTAAGAGCCAATGGCAAGCGAGTTGGAAAAACCCTTTTTATCAACTGGCCGTTGTGGAAAGAAGGGGGTATGCAACCTGGCAAACAAACCGAAAAGATATTGTCTCAAACTTTGGGTATGGCCCTGTTAAAGACTGAAAGTGGCGTGAATGCGTTTGCCAGAGGTTTGACGTTTAGACAAACCGGTTTCCTGTTTGTTGAGGGCAACCCAGACAAGATTCGCCATGTTCTTTTAGGGGCAAAACAAGCTCGTCTTCAGAATTTACCCTTGAATGAGAGCCAATTAGCCCAAGCCAACAAACAGAAATTGCTCAATAAAATCCAAGATGAGCTGATCAACATCGTTGCCACCCTTCTTAAAAAAGGTCAAGACACGATTGATTTGAATGAAACTTTGTATACCTATGGCTTCGATTCCCTTAGTCTGACAGAATTTGCAGGTCAACTAAACGAAAACTATGATTTGAGCGACAATTTGAATCCAATCACACCGTCAGTCTTTTTTGAACATTCGACAATCGCCTCGCTCTCAGAATACCTTCTGGAAGATTACACTCAGGAGATAACCCAGATTTATGCTGACTTGAAGCCCAAGGTTCAAGCTCAAAACGCACCTCTGGAGCAGCGTGAATTTACCCAAGAAGCCCAAGGAATGGTGCTGAATAAAATCCGAGTGGATATGATTAATATCGTCGCCACCCTTCTCAAAAAGGCTCAAGACACGATTGATTTGAATGAAACCTTGTATACCTATGGCTTCGATTCCCTCAGTTTGACCGAATTTGCCGGGCAACTGAATGAAAAATATCAGTTGAGCGACCATTTTAATCCCATCACGCCGTCAGTCTTTTTTGAACATTCGACCATTGCCTCGTTATCAGAATATCTTCTGAAGGATTACAGTCAGGAGATGGCCAATTTTTATATCGGCTTCATTTCCAACACTCAGGAAATAGAAACGGATGTCTCTTTTAAACCGGTTAATGAACCGGTTGTCAGTCGTACCACAGCTACTTTTGCGGCTCAGAGATTTGCGACTCAGCACAATGAGCCGATGCCAATTGCGATTATTGGCATGAGTGGGATGATGCCGCAATCAGAAGACTTGGCGACCTTCTGGCAGCATCTGGTGCAGGGAGACAACCTGGTGACTGAAATTCCGGAAGAACGTTGGGATTGGAAAGCCTACTATGGCGATCCTGACACTGAACCGAATAAGACGAATGTCAAATGGGGTGGCTTTCTTAAACAGATTGATGCCTTTGATCCGGCCTTTTTTGCCATTTCACCGCGTGAAGCCGAACTGATGGATCCCCAACAGCGACTCTTTCTTGAAACCACTTGGAAGTGTATCGAAGACAGCGGCTATAAACCATCAGACTTATCAGGAACAAAAACGGGGGTATTCGTTGGGGTTTCAAATTCGGGCTACCGAGAGATGATCACCAGACAAGGTCTCCCAATTGAATCTTATATGGCAACCGGTACCGCAACGTCGGTTATTCCCAACCGGATTTCATACCTACTCAATCTTCATGGCCCGAGCGAACCCATTGACACCGCTTGCTCAAGTTCTCTGGTTGCGGTACATCGAGCCGTCACCTCTATTCGACAGGGAGAATGTGAAACGGCGATAGCAGGAGGGGTGAATATTATTTTATCCCCAGTCAATTATATTTATCTAAGCAAAGCCGGTATGCTAAGTCCAGATGGCCGCTGTAGTACCTTTGACAAACAAGCAAATGGTTTTGTTCGAGGGGAAGGTGTCGCAGCTATGTTATTAAAGCCATTAGATAAGGCGATTGAAGATCGAGATCACATTGACGGGATTATCCGAGGCACTGCGGTGAATCATGGTGGACAGGCTAACTCGCTCACGGCACCCAATACCGCTGCCCAAGCGGAACTGCTGATAACCGCTTATAACCATGCCAAGGTTGATCCGACAACCATCAGTTATATCGAAGCTCATGGTACCGGCACTAAATTAGGCGATCCGGTAGAAATTAATGCGTTAAAAAAGGGATTTACTGAATTATATCAACAATGGGGTAAACCCATGCCTCAAGTTCCTTCTTGTGGCCTTGGAGCCGTCAAAACCTACACAGGCCATCTCGAAGCCGCTGCGGGTATGGCGGGTATCATCAAAACGGTTTTGTCCATGAAACACAAAACCCTGCCCCGCAATCTCCATTTCACCGAGATTAACCCGTACATTGACCTAAAAAATACGCCTTTTTACATTGTTGATAAAACTGAACCTTGGAAGGTCTTAAAAGATGAACAAGGAAGACCACTTCCAAGAAGAGCCGGGGTGAGTTCATTTGGATTTGGAGGTGCGAACGCGCACGTTATTATTGAAGAATTTTCCGGGACAACCACTGGAACGGACGAAACTGTTGCCTCTATTAACAAACCGGCTGCAAAAGCGAGTCTATCAGATCAAGAACATATTTTTGTGTTTTCTGCCAAGAATGACGAAAGACTCAGAGCTTATGCCAAAAATATGGCGGACTTTTTGAAGCCCAAACCAAAGTTAAGCACCAGCGATGAAGAAACCAAAAGACTTCAGGACAACTTATGTCAAATCGCTGCTGATATTTTGAAAGTCGAACCAAAGGAAATAGACTGTGAGGCTGATTTAACGGAATATGGTTTTGAACCCATCGCGTTTTCCTCTTTTTTGCAAGCACTCTATAAAAAATATGAGATTGAGACCGACCTGGAGATATTTGTTGACCATCGCTCCATTCATGCCCTTGCACACTATCTTATCCAGGCAGACAAAGATAAGTTGACATCAGATGACCCAATGATGGCTAATACGGCTACCGTGACTGAACCGCATGAGGTGAATTGCAATCTTAATCCAGCCGATATGGCTTACACCCTCCAAATCGGCAGAGAAACGATGGAAAAACGGTTGGCAATTGTTTCAACGCTTGAAGGGTTGAGCGAAAAATTAGCACAATATAGTGATGGCAAGAAAAATCTAGCAGATGTTTATACGGGCAGTGCCATCGTCAATAAAGAAATTGTAGGGCTTTTGACAGAAAATGAGGCTGGCAATCAATTTCTAAAGGAAATCATCAAGCAAAAAGGATTGAGAAAAATTGCCAGCTTATGGGTTGCTGGTATGAAGATAGATTGGCCTCTGCTATATTCCGACGAAGGTCAAAGTCGTATTTCATTGCCAACCTATCCTTTTGCCCGGGAACGCTACTGGATACCAGAGAATAACAGCCCAAAAGTCACTGAAATACACGCACCGTCAAATGTGAACTTTGTTCAGGAAGCCAAGGATACGGATGCGTATTCCTCATCTATGAATCGTGTTCATGAAAATGATAACGCGAATACCTTGGAAGAACCGCCCTTATTTGACACTATTCTCGATTATATCACGCATACCATTGCCGCGACTCTGAAAGTTGAACCTTCTAAACTTGATCCAGATACTCATTTTGAACATTATGGATTAGATTCTATCCTAATCAATCAGCTTTATGTGGTGCTGAAAAAACAATTTGGCAACGTGTCTCCGACTTTGTTATTCACTTATAAAACCATCAACGCACTTGCCGAGTATTTTTTAGAACACTATCCAGAGAAGATAAACGCGCTGTTTCAGCCATCATCAAACAATATTGCCAAAGGTAACGAACCACTCGCCAAACCACACCTTGATGCCGTTGTATTTGACGATGAACTTAAAAGAGCGGATGACTCCCCAAAAAAAGTAGAATCAGATAATTGCAATGATACGGACCAAGACATTGCAATCATTGGGATCAGTGGCACATTTCCGATGGCAGATAATGTGGATGAGTTTTGGGAAAACTTAAAAGCGGGACGAGACTGTGTGACCGAAATCCCTAAAGAAAGATGGGATTATCAGCAGTATCCAGACATGTACTGCAAGCGAGGCGGTTTTTTAGAAGATTTTGATAAATTTGATGCCCAGTTTTTCAATATCTCACCAAATCGGGCTCGCTTTATGAACCCTCAAGAACGACTCTTTCTACAGGCCGCGTGGTCATGTATAGAAGATGCCGGCTATACCCGACAACGGCTTGAAGATCCAGAGGCAGGCGATCGGAGAGGCAACGTAGGTGTTTTCGCTGGGGTCACCTTCAATGAATACCAGCTCAACGCGATGGCAGAATGGAATAAAGGCAACTTTATCCCGGTGAATTCTCAAATTTGTTCCGTTGCGAATCGGGTTTCCTATTTTATGAATCTGAGAGGTCCGAGTCTGAGTGTCGATACCGCCTGTTCGGCCTCGTTGTATGCGATTCATTTAGCTTGTGAAAGTATTCTTAGAAAAGAATGTGCCATGGCCATTGCTGGCGGGGTCAATTTATCTCAGCATCCGGCTAAATATATGACTTTATGCTCGATTGGGATGCTCTCAAACAAGGGACGGTGCAATGCCTTTGGAGAGGATGGTGATGGCATGGTACCAGCAGAAGCCGTCGGGGCGGTTCTATTAAAACCTTTAGAGCAGGCCGTCAAAGAGGGAGATATTATTTACGCGACCATCAAAGGAACATCGGTCACTCATGATGGCAAGACTTATGGATACACGGTACCCAATCCGGTGGCACAAACGGAAGTCATTAAAGCGGCTTTAGAAAAATCAAAGGTTGATCCTCGTACCATCAGTTATGTGGAAGCGCACGGAACCGGCACGGCTTTGGGAGATCCAATCGAAATCGAAGGCTTGAGCAATGCCTATATGGATTATACCAAAGATAAACAATACTGCGCCATTGGCTCGGTTAAATCCAATATTGGACACTCTGAAGCCGCAGCGGGGATTGTTCAACTGATTAAAGTCATTCTTCAGATGAAACATAAAACCCTAGTCCGTTCACTGCTTGAGCCAGCCAATAGACTGAACCCCAATATTCAGTTTGAAAACACACCCTTTTACGTTCAGCAAAAACTCGAAGAATGGAAACAACCCACGGTCAGAAAAAATAACCGGATAGAAAACTTACCCAGACGCGCAGGTATCAGTTCTTTGGGAGCCAGCGGTGTCAATGTCCATCTGATTTTGGAAGAATATCCGTCAGGTTCAGAAACTTTTGACAGCGGGCTTCTCCAACGGACAGAAAGTAACACGGTTATTATTCCTCTTTCAGCGATGAAAGAAGAAAGCTTAAAAGCGTATGTGGAAAATCTAAAGATATTTCTGGAAAAAACCGGAACTCGAAACGAGAAGCCGAAAATTGAGGATATTGCGTACACCTTGCAGATTGGGCGAGAACCCATGCAATTTCGAGTTGCGTTTCTGGTGAGAACGACTGAGGAACTCATCGACAAATTGGGGCACTTCTTATCAAGGTTTACCAATGAACCGACAGCCGGTATTTGTTACGGACAAAATGAAAAACAAACGCATGAATCGGTGGAAGAACTCCTTGCTCAAGGAAAGGTTAATAAAATAGCCCAACTTTGGGTTGGTGGTTTTGATTTCGATTGGGAAACTATTTATGATTTGGAAACCAAGCCCCATCGTATCTCCTTACCGTCCTATCCGTTTCTAAAACAACGCTTTTGGATTGGTGAATCACTCACGTCATCAGTCCCTGCAAAACCGGAGAGTTCAGAAAAAATAACATCATCAGTTTCATTCCAAGCAGAATCTGAGATATCAGAAAAAATTGCTAAAAAAGTGGAAACTGAAGATGATTTAGCAAACAGAAAGGCTCTCTCGCCGTTGTTACTCGAACTGGCTGATGCCCCAGAAAAAGAACAGGAAGAAATGATTTCTGTAGAGTTGCAAAAAAAAGTGGCCTTCTTATTAGGATTCTCTTCAGATTATCGGCCACCACTTGATGAAGGTTTTTTTGCAATGGGCATCGAATCCATGCAAGTGCTGGCATTACAGAATGAACTTGAAGAAACGTTTCAAGTCGAAATCTCGGATACGGCCATTTTTGATTATCCTGACATTAAAACGTTTTCGGCGTATCTCCGTGAAATCATCCCATTTGATGATCTGCTGATTGATGATCAGCCTATTGATCACGCAGAAGATTTAGCGCCAGAACCGCCTGAGCCGCTATACGATATAACCGACGAAAATTTAGCTTATTTGTATCAAGGCCCTTTGCCTGATGATATCTTAAGTATGAGTATTGAAGAAGTAGAAACAAATTTAGAGAGAGAAATTCAGTATTTTTCAAAATCAATACCATCAATTGCAACATACGCTCATTAATTGGAGAAGGATTTAATATGCCTGTTATTACCCACATAGATGACCTAAAACAGATTTACCAGCGTCGTGTGCCTCGGATGTTTTACGACTATGTCGAATCTGGAAGTTGGACTGAACAAACCTTTCGTGACAACACCTCGGATTTTAATCAAATTCGACTCCGCCAACGTGTGGCGACCGATATCAGCCAGCGTACCACCGCGAGTCAAATGATTGGTCAAGATGTTATAATGCCAGTCGCACTGGCATCCGTTGGTATGGCTGGGATACAGTATGCTGATGGTGAAATCAAAGCGGCGCGTGCAGCAGAACAGTTTGGTGTGCCCTTTACGTTGTCAACCATGTCGATTTGTTCTATCGAGGAGGTCGCAAGTCATACCAACAAGCCATTTTGGTTTCAGTTATATGTGATGCGGGATGACGAATTTTTACAACAGATGATTCAACGCGCCAAAGACGTGAAATGCTCTGCTTTAGTTCTGCCCTTGGATCTTCAAGTTGTTGGACAACGTCACAAGGATTTTAAGAATCGTATAGCGGTCCCCTCGAAATGGACAGCCTCGACAATCGCAAATATTGCAACCAAATGGTCATGGGGACTGGGTATGTTAACAACGCGCCATCGTGACTTTGGAAATATCATTGGCCATGTGAAAGGGGTTACCGACAATTCCAGTCTCGCTGCCTGGATTGCTAACCAGTTTGACCTCACACTTGATTGGACTAAGATTAAGCGCATCAAAGAAATGTGGGGCGGCAAGCTTATCCTAAAAGGCATTCTCGATCCTGAAGATGCTAAAATGGCACTGGAGGTTGGGGCCGATGCGATTGTCGTTTCCAATCACGGTGGGCGGCAACTTGACGGTGCTTTGAGTTCGATTCGGATGCTACCGCGAATTGTCGAAGCAGTTGGTGATCAGATTGAGATCCATCTTGACAGTGGCATTCGCTCCGGGCAAGATGTTTTGAAAGCACTCGCACTTGGGGCGCAAGGCACCTACATTGGCCGTGCCTTTATTTATGGTTTGGGAGCGATGGGAGAGGCCGGGGTGACTCGCGCATTAGAAATCATCCATAAAGAACTGGACACCACGATGGCCTTATGTGGTGAACGCGCCGTCCAGACGCTTAGTCGAAAGAACTTACTGTTGCCAAAAGATTTTGTAGACCATTGGAACTAACACGCATGACACCACTAACTTAATAATAAGATGTGAATAAAAAATGGAAACACTGTTAAAACGTTCCTTACACACCATTAGACTCTTAAAAGAAAACGAAAAAGCTGCCAATGAACCCATCGCCGTTATTGGAATGGCGTGCCGATTTCCCGGTGGATGCACCACGCCTGAAAAGTTTTGGAATTTTTTAAAACAAAAGGGCGATGGGGTGACAGATATTCCCTCTGAACGATGGGATATTGAGGAATTTTACGATCCTAATCCAGGTACGCCAGGCAAAATGTATCTCCGCCAAGCGAATTTTTTACAAGAAGATGTTGGGAAATTTGATGCTCGGTTTTTCAAAATATCCCCGTTAGAGGCTTCAGAAATGGACCCTCAACAACGTATTCTCCTAGAATTAAGTTGGGAAGCACTAGAAAGGGCGGGACAAAATATTGAGCAACTGAGAGAAAGTCATACTGGTGTCTTTGTCGGCATTATCGGCTCCGATTATTCCCGGCTGCCTCGGGACCCTACACAAGTCAATCCATACCGAGGAACCGGTTCTATCCCAAGCATTGCATCCGGTCGGATTTCGCATATTCTGGGTCTGCATGGCCCCGCTTTATCTGTTGACACCACCTGTTCATCCTCTTTGGTGAGCGTTCAACTCGCCTGTGATAGTTTAAAGAAAAAAAAATGCGATATGGCGCTGGTTGGTGGTGTCAATATGATGCTCTCGCCACTGCCGATGATTTCTTTGTGCATGATGAACGCGCTATCAGAAGATGGCCGATGCCGACCTTTTGATGCGACCGGTCAAGGATATGGACGCGCTGAGGGTGGTGCAATTGTTGTCTTGAAAAGGCTATCGACCGCGCAAAAAGATAGAGATCCAATCCTGGCAGTGATACGCAGTACCGCTGTGAATCACGATGGCTCTAGCAGTGGGTTGACAGTACCTAATGGTAATGCTCAGAGAGAACTCATCCGAACCGCATTGGCAGATGCGGGAATATCTGGAAACGAGGTCAACTATTTAGAGGCGCATGGCACCGGAACCTCTTTGGGTGATCCAATTGAAATCAAAGCAGTCACGGAATCTCTCGGTCAAGATAGAACCCGAGATAATCCGCTGATTATTGGCAGTGTTAAGGGAAACGTTGGCCATTTAGAGGGAGCAGCCGGTGTTTGTGGACTGATTAAAGTGGTGTTGTGTCTGCAACATAAGGAAATTCCCCCGAATGTCAACCTGAAGACACCGAACCCGATGATAGCACTTGATAAGATTCCAGCATACGTGCCTTTAGAAGTGACACCCTGGCAGCCAGCCGTTGGAAAAGCCAGGATTGCTGGGGTCAGTTCATTCGGGTTTAGTGGCACGAATGCCCATGTCATTTTGTCTGAAGGCCCCGGATCTGAACCCTCAGTACCTGAAGAAAAATCCTCATTGTCTATCTTGACCCTCTCTGCGAAAAACGATTGGGCGTTTGACAAGTTACTTAATGCCTATAAGGATCATTTACAGGCTCATCCAGCTATTCAGATCAGCGATCTGTGTTACACCGCCAATGTTTGTCGCTCTCATTTTGCCCATCGCGCCGCCTTTATCGCAAAAAATACTGGGCAAATGCGTGAACAGCTCAATGAATTGATTCAGGGAAGAAAAAATGCCGGTATTTTTTCAGGACAAACTAACGACGGAGAAACCAGCTCAAAAAAAGTGGCTTTTCTATTTATGGGGAGTGCAGACAACCTCAACCGAGAATTATATGATAGATTGCCCTATTTCCGTCAAATACTCGAACAATGTGCCACCCTATTTGAACCCTATCTCAATGGCTCCATCTTAAAATGGCTGTATCCGGAAACGACAGAGAAACCATTGACTTACCCGACGGGTATCAAAGAAGCGTGTTTATTTTCAATCGAGTATGCGGTCAGCCAGTTTCTACACGCTTTGGGTATTGTGCCAGCGGCTGTCTTGGGCCAAAAAACAGCAGAAAATTATGCTGCTGCGTGCGCGGCAGGTATCCTTTCTGTTGAAACCGCCGTTCCATTGGTTCTTAAACAGTATGACAAACTGGTTGGTGACCGCTGTCAACCGCCACAATGCCGTTTTATTTCTTCTGAGTCGGGAACCGCCGTGAAAAAGTCGGCACTGATAAACCCGACTTACTGGAAACAATCCTTCAATTCGCCGCTTGGGATAGAAAAACTGATTGCACAACTGAATGGCTATCACTTTCTGTTGGTCATGGGACAAACTTCTGATATTTTGCCATCCGGATCAAGCCGCATTCTCAACATTCAAAATTCATGGGAAACCTTCATTCATAGCCTAGCCGAATTGTATTGTGCTGGCGTGAATATCCATTGGGAAGAATTATTTGAGTGGGCTAAACCCAATAAAATTTTATTACCAACCTATCCATTTGAAAGAAAACGCTATTGGAGTCCGCTCAAACCGGTCGCTGCACAACTGGCTGGCACTGAACCAGTCGTGCATTTGAGTAGCAAGCCCTTAGATGAAAAAGCAGTTTTTTCACCGCGAAATAAAAAACAGTTTGAGTATGCTTATAACCTCAGTTTAACCAATTTGCCTGAAATCAAGGACACTCATGGCATTTTTCATGTAGGCTATTACCAGGAGTTGTTATTTAAAGCCGTAAGAAGAACATTTAATACCACTTCCTATCTGGTAACAGAAACCAACTTTGTGAATGCGTTGATTTTGTCAGAAGAAGAAACCGCAGTACACCTGATTTTAGAACCGAATAATGAGGGTGAAGTCACCTTTGAATTCTACAGTCATGTTGGAGAACAGAATCAATGGGATTTGCATGTGAAGGGGGTACTTGAATTAAACCATACCCCTGAAATATCTGAGCGATCTTTGGAAACACTCGAAGCCCTCAAAACCAGATGTACTGAAAATGCTTCCGGGTTGGTTTTTTATCATCAGCTACAAAAGCGAGGTATCAACCTGGGTCAGGCTGTACAATGGGTCGAGGAAATTTGGTATACAGAGGGTGAAGTGCTGGCGAAGTTCAGAAAGCCGTCAAAAGAAGAAAACAGCAATACTTATGCCTTGTTGTTTCATCCGGGCGTGTTTGATGCTTGTGCGCAAATTTTCCACGCCGCCTTATGGCAGGATATTCCAGCAGATATGAAATTTATGGTTGTCAAATGGGCTGATTTTGCTTACCTCAGTGGCCCTGGAGAACAACCAATGTGGTGCCATGTCGTTCTTGAGAAAACCGGAGTTCCGAACGGATTTATCCGCGGTCGATTTGACTTGTTCGATACAAAAGGCAAACCGATTGCAGTGGCCCAGAGCAATCAGATGAAAGGGTTGAGAGGCTACAATGTTCGAGAATTAAAGAAAATCAGAGAAAATGCCAAATCTCAGCAAAAAGGGGTCAATACCGAATTAAAAGAAAAACTGAGACTTGCTGCTGTCGAACAAAAACAAGCCATCTTGACAGCCTATTTACAGGAAGTGACTGCCAAAGTACTGGCTACTCCCGTTGCGGATATTAGCGTAACAGACTCCCTAATCGACATGGGGATGGATTCAATGACGGGTTTAATGTTCAAAACAACCGTTGAGCATGAGATAGAAAGCGATATATTGATGGAAGATATCATTCAGGGACCGAGTCTATCTGAACTCGCCCATAAAATGGCCGGACTGATGCCAGGCGGGGAGCAGCAAGATATCGAACCTTTAAAGGAAACCGCTTCGTCAGACCGTCACAATGGACTCTGGTTTGTTCGCTCCAAAAACAACCCAACCGCAAAGAGTCGTCTATTTTGTTTACCTTATGGGGCTGGTGGGGCCTCTTTGTATCGCCAATGGCAACTGCATCTCCCCGAAGATATTGAAGTTTGCCCTATTCAGCTACCGCACAGAGAAAATAGGCTCAAGGAAAAACCGATAACTGATCTCAATGAAATGATAAAGACTTTGACGAAGGTCATTCAACCTGAATTGGATAGACCTTATGCCTTCTATGGTCATAGTATGGGCGCATTAATCGCCTATCGGTTGGCCTATCACTTATCGGAACAGTCAGAAATTAAGCCGTTGCATTTATTTGTGGGCGGATTTTCATCGCCACTGATTTCTCCGAATCCGCTGTTGAACCGGACACTTTCTCATCTTAATCGACTCGGGATTGAACACATTCCTGAGCCAGAACAGATTCGTAACATGTCAGCGGACCAACTGAAAGAATTTGCTAACACTCTTTCTGGGTTTCAAAGACTCTCTGAACAAGAGGACGAATTGAAAAAGGTGTTGTTACCGATCTTTGTTGGCGATTTACAGTTAGTACAAAGTTATCAACCGAACCAAGAGGAAACATTTACTGTTCCAATCACCGCCTTTCACGGTGAAAAAGATGAGCAAGTCACCGAAGATGAAATGAGGGCATGGAAAGACCTTACCTCTGGCGTATTTAACTTACAAGTCATACCCGGCGATCACCTGTTTTTGCATCCTGATCAGTCTCAAGTAGAACTGCTAAAACGGATTGCAGAAAAATTGGAGCACGCAATAGGAGCAGCAGTGAGATGAAATCGACCGATTTAGCAGATAACCATGAGATTGCAATAATTGGCATGACTGGTCGTTTTCCGGGCGCGGAAGATATTGACTCATTCTGGCAGAATTTGCGTGATGGCGTGGAATCAATTTCCTTTTTTTCCGAACAAGAATTGCTTGAAGCGGGTGTCGATCCGACATATTTAAGCGATCCGAGTTATGTCAAGGCCAGACCGATACTGCCATACGCCGAAATGTTCGATGCTGATTTTTTTGGGTACAGCCCCAGAGAAGCTGAAACCATAGACCCCCAGCATCGCTTATTTTTACAATGTGCATGGGAAGTTCTCGAAACAGCAGGTTACATTCCAGGAACTGGTGACGCGCAAATCGGCGTTTACGCTGGTGCCGGTCCCAACTCTTACCTGTTAAATAGTTATTCACAAAATAATGGCTTTCTTGATTCCACCGACAGCTATTTTCGGCTGGTACTTGGGAGTGAAAAAGACTATTTAGCAACCAGAGTCTCTTATAAATTGAACCTAACCGGACCAAGCCTGACCGTTCAAACGGCCTGTTCCTCCTCCCTGGTCGCCGTTCACTTGGCTTGCCAGGGATTGCAAAACCATGACTGCGACATGGCCCTGGCCGGTGGCGTGACCCTCAAAATGCCACAAAAAGCCGGTTATTTTTACCGCAAAGGCTTGCCGTTATCCCCAGATGGACACTGTCGGGCTTTTGATGCCAATGCCCAGGGGACGGTATTTGGTAGTGGACTGGGTATCGTCCTGTTAAAACGACTTGCCGATGCGATTGCAGACCAGGACGCTATTTATGCCATCATCAAAGGCTCTGCGATCAATAATGATGGTTCAATTAAAGCCGGATTTACTGCACCCGGTGTCAATGGTCAAGTCGGTGTTATTTCCAAAGCACTGACCAAGGCTCGGATTTCACCAGATTCAGTGAGCTATATTGAAACACACGGCACGGGCACCGAATTAGGCGATCCAATTGAAATAGGTGCGCTAAGCCAGGTTTTTCGGAATGCTTATCACAAAAAAAATGTCTGTGCCATCGGCTCGGTCAAAACCAATATTGGACACTTAACAGCCGCAGCCGGTATTGCCGGGTTAATAAAGACGGTCCTGGCTTTGGAACATCAAATGTTGCCACCAAGCCTGCATTTTGAAAAACCCAATCCTCAAATAGACTTTGCCAACAGCCCTTTTTACGTCAACGCCGCGTTATCCGAATGGATAACAACTGGCGCAAATCCACTGAGAGCGGGTGTCAGTTCATTCGGTTTTGGTGGTACCAATGCACATGTTATTTTGGAACAAGCCATACTTTAATTTGGATGAATGACAAATCAGATGACAAACAAAATAATCAAGTTGAGTCAAAATGAAAATCCGCTAGGCCCAGGACAACAGGTAATAGCGGCACTCCATGAAGAAATGGCCCGAGTGTCTCTATACCCGGCGCCAGATGGAGAGCCTTTGAGTCAAGCACTGGCTGAGCATTATAGCCTACCCCAAGAACAGATCACGCTCAGCAATGGAAGCGGCTCTATCAGTATTTTACTGCTAATAGCCGAAGAATTGACCCATAATGGTGGTCATGTCATGTTTTCTGGGAATGGATATATCAGCTTCATTTTTCACCACCTAAAGAGCAGCGGAATCCTTGACAAACCCTTTACGATTGTTCCGAAAAACAACGAACGTCATGATTTAATCCGCATGGCAGAAAAAGCACTCTCCACTGACACAAGAGTGATATTTATTGAAAATCCGGATAATCCGACTGGCACTTGGATAAGCCATGATGAACTGGCAGAGTTTCTCACTCAGATACCAGAAGAGATGATTGTGGTGGTAGACGAAGCCTATTCTGAATATGCACGCTATACGCTTGGCGCAGATTACCCGGATACCATCCGCTTACAAAAAAAATACCCCAACCTGGTGATAGTCAGGACGTTCTCAAAAGCATACGGTCTAGCTGGCTTAAGAATCGGGTATGCTATTTCTGCGCCAGAAATGAGCGGAATGCTGAATAAAAAAAGGGTCAAACTCTGTGTCACCTCTCCCGCTCTGGCCGCCGCTTGTGTTGCGTTGAAAGATAAAGAACACCTGAAACGCACCTTAGAAACGAATAAAGCGGGTATGGAATATCTGGAAAATGCGTTTCAAGAAATGAACATCGATTATAAGCCCTCAGTGGCTAATTTTATGATGTTTAATGCCGGTGAAAAGGCTCATTCCCTCTTCGAGAAACTGAAGCAGAAAAACATCCTGATTTTCCCTTTAGCCGCTTATGGTATGCCTTCAAAACTTCGGGTGACTATCGGACTGAGCGAAGAAAATCAAGTGTTTATCGAAAATTTGCGGGAGATTTTACCAACGCTTTGAAACGAAGTACTGGAATCGTTGAATAGGATTGCTTAAATCTCAGCCTAATACTTTACTGAAAACTTCAGAAAACTTGGTCAGTGATTAATTATACAGACACTGAATTTATGTAAGTAATTGATATAATAAAATTCTAAAAAGTTTTCTGAAGTTTTGAGTATTTTAGTTAAAAATCATGCTAATATTAGAAACTAACTATGCCAACATCAGAAATTATTTCTCCTTTGCCTAAAATACAACGTGTTTACGATAACCATCTGCTTAATAGCAAAGTTTGGGAGCAGTTTAAGCCACGCGAAGGTGATGTGATCATCAGCACCTCGATCAAAGCGGGAACCACTTGGATGCAAGCCATTGTGGGTTCTTTGATTTTTCAAGATCAAACCATGCCTAGTCGATGCAGTGAACTCAGCCCCTGGCTAGAAGAACGTATGGCTCCTACAGCAGAAAGACTCCAATTGCTGGAGGCACAAAAGCATCGGCGTTTCATCAAAACGCATCTGCCGCTGAACGCTTTACCTTATTTTCCTGAAGTACAATACATTTACGTCGGACGCGATGGGCGCGATGTCTTTATGTCGCTATGGAATTATCACCGGCATTTCTTACCCAAAACATTTGAAAATCATAATGTTTTTCTAGCACCCAGAAATCAGTTTCTGCCGCCCTGTCCCGATGACATCCACGATTTTTTTGCACAATGGATTTCAAAAAGCTGGTTTCCTTGGGAAAATGAAGGTTTTCCTTATTGGTCGCCACTCTATCACCTGCAAACTTGGTGGGCCTATCGGCATTTACCCAATATTTTATTCGTACATTTTAATGATTTGTTGGCTGATCTGGATAGGGAAATGCGCCGCATTGCCAAATATCTGAACATTTTAATTAACGATACCACTTGGCAGACATTGGTGGAAAATGTGACCTTTGAATCCATGAAAAAGAATGCGGATAATTTTGTTCCCGATGGCGGACATTTTTTGCAATGTGGTGCACAGCGTTTCATCAATAAAGGCACAAATGGACGTTGGCAAGGTATTTTAACGAAAGATGAACTGTACCAGTACGACGCTGCGGCAATACGGCAACTCAGTCCAGAAAGCAAGCAATGGCTTGAATTGGGCACTGCTGCATTCAACCGGCCATGACGATATGATACCTCGGCGTGTGTCCGCCCATTCAATAACCCTCTTGGCTGAGGAATAAAAGGAGGATAATATGCTATTTCTCGATTTAGGACTCATCAGTGGTCTATATGTTGGTACCAGGCTGATTTCAAAATTTCGCAAGAAAAACGGTGACAAAATCGATTCATTAGGTAAAAAAGTCGGTAAAAAAGTTGGTTTATTAAAAAAAATCAACAATCCTGAAATCGCAACCGAAATTGAAATCGGAGAACTTCGTAAACCGCCTGAAAAAATTTCGGTAGATGGAATGTTAAATCAGCCACATATTTATCTAAGTGTCGTTACTACAGCTCTTACCGTTCTGAGGCCATTGTATCCAATAGTCTATCCGTTACACATAATAAGCGTTAGTTTGCTAGTCTATCCGATTTTCAGACTCGCGGAAAAATCTCTCATTGAAGAAAAAAAGGCGAGGGCACCGGTGCTGACTTCTATTTTTATTGTCGCATGCATCACCACCGGGCAGTATATAGGATTAGCTGTAGGCTCACTGTTTTTTTTATCCACTAAAAGAATTGTTGCCGAAACTCGACGTGATCTCAGAAACAAGCTGACTGGCATTTTTAACGAATTGCCAGATCGAGTGTGGATTCTTGGAAAAGAGGGTATTGAGATAGAAATCCCATTGGATGCGCTCTGTGTTGATGACATTATTGTCTGCAATACCGGTAATATTATTCCGGCAGATGGCGTGGTTATAGAGGGAGCCGCAATGATTGACCAGCATATCCTGACTGGAGAATTTCAGCCCTCAGAAAAAACGGTCGGGGAGCAGGTTTTTGCCTCCACCATTGTGATGAACGGACGAATTCAGATTAAAGTCGAAAAAACTGGGCAACAAACAACCGTCGCAAAAATTGACGAAATTCTAAACAATACTGCTGACTTCAAAAGTGATTTGCAATTAAAAGGAGAAAAATGGGCGGATCAGTCGGTTTTACCCATGCTCGGGATTTCCGCAGTTTCTTTGCCAGTGGTACATCTGTTTGGTGTTGCGGCCATTTTAAATTGCGGTTTTGAAAGCCGTATTATGATGCTTGCCCCTCTCGGGACGCTTAATCATCTTAATATTGCGTCCCGAAAAAAAATCTTTATTAAAGATGGACGCGCACTTGAACAAGTCAGCCAGATAGACACGGTCCTGTTTGACAAAACCGGCACACTGACGAGCGAACAACCTGAAATTGGAAAAGTCATCTGTTACAATGGTTATGATGAAAGGACGATCCTCTCTTATGCCGCCACTGCCGAATGTAAAATGTCGCATCCGATTGCTAGAGCGATAGTTGAAAAGGCAACCGCATTGGCGGTTGATTTTTCTGCCCCGGATGATTCAAATTACACCATGGGTTATGGTATAAGCGTCAAAATTGATACCCATCTCATTCGGGTTGGCAGCATCCGATTTATGAAGGTTGAGGGCATTTTGATATCAGAAACGATGGAAAAAGTGGTTGACGATTTCCATGAAAAAGGCCATTCCGTCGTGATGCTCGCAGTTAATGATCAGTTAGCTGGGATCATTGAAATGCAACCCGCTTTACGGCCTGAAGTGGTTGATATTATAGCGGGGCTACGCGCCAGAGGTGTGAAACATCTGTCTATTGTTTCTGGCGATCAGGAAAAACCGGTCCAAAAACTGGCAGAAACGCTCGGTATGGATAGTTATTTTGCCGAAGTTCTGCCGGAAAATAAGGCGTCCATTGTCGAACAATTAAAGAAAGAAGGGAGAATAGTTTGTTTTATTGGAGATGGCATTAATGACACCATTGCGATGAAAAAAGCCGATGTTTCCATTTCATTAAGTGGTGCAACCTCAGTTGCGACAGATGTCGCCCAGGTTGTGTTGATGGATGGGAGTCTTTCGGCGTTGTGCGATATGTTTGATTTGTCAAAAAATCTGAAAACCAATTCAAAAACAACGCTTGGTATTATGCTTGCTGGAACGGCAGTCAACGTGGCCGGTGTATTCTGGCTTCATTTTGGCGTAGCGACTACAATATTAGTCAATGTGACCTCATTGGTTTTTGGAGTCGTCAATACAACAATCCCGTTAAAGAAAGAGAATGTAGAGAAAATAAACAATCACTCATATTAATCTTCTAACAACTTGAGGAAAAATCATGATCTCGTATCACCAAATGCTTTGCATCTTGCAGTCTCATCGGGTTTCGTCTTTCACAGAAGCTTGTGTTGACCTTGGAATATTTGACCATCTTGCCGCGGGTCCTTTACCTGTGTCAGAATTAGCAAAGCTGACTGGGACACATCAGCGGGCACTTCATCGCTGTTTACGTGGCCTTGCCCATTTTGAGTTATTTACGAAAGAACAAGAGCCTATATTTTCGCTCACTGATATCTCACGTCAATTAACTTCGGAATCTGAATTTTCCATCAAGCCGTGGTATGAATTGCACCGTGCGATGTCTTCACCAGACCCTAAAAAGCAAGAGACTTTTAAACAATTGTTACGAACTGGCAAAAGTATTATCCAGATCGAACATGGCTGCCTTTTCTACGATTATTTGCGGGAACATCAAGAGCTTGCCACCGTTTTTGACAAAGCCATGGAATCAGCCTCGCAAATGGAAGTACGGGATATTTTGCAGGGGTTCGACTTTTCAGCCTCCGAGCACCTCACTGAAATTGCCGGTGGAAACGGGGCACTGATCTCGGGCGTGCTACAAAAACATGAAAACATGGAGGGACAACTGTTTGATTATCCAGATGTTGTCAATCGAATTAAACCGATTCCACGCCTAAAAACAGTCGGCGTGGACATGCATGTCTCGTTGCCTGAGATGCCAGGTGATGTCATGATGAAACGCATTTTGCACTCGTATTCTGATGATCGGGCCTCCAACATTCTGAAAAATATTGGGCGCACCATGCGTTCCGGGAATAAACTCCATATCTTTGAGTTGATTGATGATGATACAGTTAATAATCCTTATATCGGCGCAAAACATCTACAGATGTTGTACGTACATGGTGCTCCAGGAGAAAGTGGAGGCCCAGGAGAGCGCACCCAAGCCGAATTTGCGTCCTTGCTCAGCACAGCAGGCTTTGAACTGGTTGAAACACAGCGATTGCCGTCAATTGATGTAGTGATTGCTGTTTGTAAATAAGACACGAGTCATGAAACATAGGGTGTTGGTCATTATTGCAGCCACCCCTTATGCTACCTTAGGCAGCGCATAACTTTTCGGCTTGGGTTCAGAACGCTTTGTGGCAGGTTGTCGGGATAAATCAATTTCAGTTACGACAGGTGTCGCCCAGGTTGATGGATGGAAGTCTTTCTGGGCTGTGCGATATGTTTGATCTGTCAACAAATCTGAAAACCACTTCAAAAAAAACGCTTGGCATTATGCTTGCTGGAACAGCAATCAATGCGGCTGGTGTATTCTTTCTTGCTTCATTTCGGCGTAACGACATTGATAATGATCAATGTGACATCACTGGTTTTTGGAGTCATCAATACAACAATCCCTTTGAAGAAAGAGAACATGAGAAAATAGGTCTCCCTACAAACCAGCGTTAAAATTGTGGGAGTTAATTAAGTATTATATTAGACTTGTCCCTTAATAAGGCGTTGTAACAAGTTAATTTTTAAGCAGAAATTTTTAAGTTCCACAATCCTGCTACTATTAAAATAGCTTCATCAGCCAAATATTTTCTTGCTGTAAAAAATCCTGTGATGCTCAGATTGAGATGACTCAACCCATTGATTTTATTTAACGCAAACAATTATTTTTTCCTGTATCACAGGAAAATTTACAGCAAGATTTATTTTAATATTATAACCTGTTTTTTTTAATCGTATAGCTCGAATATTTTTTCTTATTTCTGAATTGCGATGATAAAATATTAAATGCCTTCATGCCTCTTATTGCATGTTCAACAACAACCCGTCTTGAACTTACATTTCTATTTTCCTGACTATAACTGTTTTTGTTGAAATGACACAACAAATAACTTAACGGATCGCTGGTTGGTTTCAGGTCAAACACGCATGGCGCATGTGGTCGGCACCACTTGGATTCAAGCCATGTGTGGTTCCCAAGGCTTGCAACAGAAATTCCATGAACTGGTGGTTACCAATCCCCACCAAGTTCGCAGCTACGACAAACAGGAAATCATTGACACGCTCAAGGCGCGCGCCGATTCCGGCGGTATGGTGGTGATTGACCAAGATATCTATCTCCGCAATCCCATCGGGGCCCAGTTTGCCGATATTGTCTTCCCCGCGGCCACTTGGGGCGAAGAAGACTTCATGCGTAGCAACGGTGAACGCCGTCTGCGCTTGTATCAGAAATTCTATGATGCGCCAGGCGATGCCAAACCGGACTGGTGGATTATCGCGCAACTCGCCAAACGGATGGGCTTTGACGGCTTTGATTGGAACAATTCCAACGACGTGGCCGAAGAATCATCCCGCTTCAGCCGTAATGGACGCAAAGCTTACCAGATGATTAAAGTCTATGCGCACCGTCATGGACGTACCCTGCATGAACAACTACGCTTACTGGGTGCGGATGGCATTCAAGGCCCTACCTTTATTAATGACCAAGGCGAATTGAAAGGCACCAAGCGGCTGCACGATACCACCATGACAGCAGCCCAAGCGGCCGAACGGTATGGTGCCAACGGCCCAGGTGAGGCCAACATGGCCAACAAAAAACTCACCCATTTCAATACCCAAACAGGCAAAATCAACCTGCAAAAACATCCGTGGAGTCTGTTTTCTGACTTTTGGACTTGGTTAAAGCCCAAAGATGATGAATTGTGGTTGAGCAACGGCCGCATCAATGAAATCTGGCAATCCGGCTTTGACGACGTAGAACGCCGCCCCTATATCACGCAACGCTGGCCGGAAAACTTCGTAGAAATTCACCCCGAAGATGCCAAAGCGCGTAGTATTGAATCAGGCGACTACGTGATGATGTACTCAGATCGCGTGGCCGCCCACAAGGACACCATCCTTGGGGTACACAATGACCACTTCCAGTTCTCCGAACTGATGGAACGAGGCCATATTGAACTGTCCAAAGCGGCCGTCACCGCCGTTGCCATCGTCACCACGCACATCAAAAAAGGGATGCTGTACTCTAACATGTTAGATGCCCGTCAGCCTTCCAACTCTCTGACAGCGCGTGTGGTTGACCAAATCAGCGGCAACTACAACTTCAAGATGGGTGTCGCGAAAATCGCCAAGCTCGGCGCATCCAAGTACAAACAAGAATTTCGCAGTATGTCGTTTGTGCCTAGAAATATTATCTAGTACTCTGTCAATGTTGTTTTGACGGGTTTTCGCCAGCATTTGGCTGGGAAACTGGAGAATAGAATTATTAGAAACAAAAATCGAAATGAACAATTATAAGTAGAGACGCACGGCCGTGCGTCTCTACGGCCCTGCGTCTCTACGGCCGGCCCTGCGTCTCTACGGCCGGCCGTGCGTCTATTTAGCGTGAAAGCTTTCTTATATCAATCAAAACCAAGGATTTTCAGCAACTTGTTTATCAAGTCCAAAACTATCGGCGATTTGCTCCCAAGGCACTAATTTAAAGTTTTGAGGGGCGACTGGGTTGTTGTTCCATCCATCTTGGGCAATAAAGACACCATAAGGAAAGGCTTCACCTAGTGGCACATTGATCACATCAATACCATCACTATCTGATACTTTGTCAATCTTTGATGCGTCATTCACTTTGATTTTGAAGGTGCCGATATAGTCATTGTTGCCTGTTCGCTTGTATATCGTGAAGCTGTCATTGCCTTGGCTGGAGGCGATCAAGTAGCCGTTACCTTCGCCTGCGTTGTAAATCGTGAGGCCTTCTACATCGGCCGTTAGATGGCCGTCTTTTCCAGTCGTATCAACTGATCGACGTGTGGTGCCACCTTCAGGTTCAGCATTGTATTGCCAAATGCCGACATCTTCTTCTCCAATATAAAGTTGCCCATGCTGATCATCGGCGACACAGCCTTCTGTTTGGCTGCCTACGTTGAATTGGCGGACTTGACGCGCATCAATTTCTCCTTTCCCATTATCAAACAATGCCCATTGTTCAACATCACCGTTTTTATTATTCACAAACACATAATATTGATGCGTCAAGGGATTTTGGTACAGACACAGGCCATACACTTCATTTTGTAATCCGACTTTGATAGTACGAGCGGCGACATTTTCCAATTCCCGAGTTAATGGATTGACTTGATATAGTCCAATACTGTTGTCAGTCCGATTACTCGCCGCTACCACTGTTATCTTCTCATCACCCAGTTGAAAATGGTAGCGCAGATCAACGTTATTGATTCTGCCATCGGGTAAATATTGAAGTTGTTTGCCCGTTAAATCATAAACGTTCAAGCCGCCTTGTTTTTGCGTCCCAATCACGGTACTGAGGCTGCTATCTAAGGGATGAACCCAGATGGCTATATCGTCAGCCGCATCGCCCCAAGTTTGCACCGGTTCCGTTTCCACTGTCGCTTGTACTGATTTAACGCTATTGTTTTTGTTAGCCTGTCCTATTTGACGCGGATTCAGCGTCGTATCGGCGACCAATAAAAGGGAATCAGCCACACGATCCCAAGCCACTAATTTAAAATTGCTATTCGCATCAGTATTGTTCGCATCTTGCGCGACCAATAACCCTTTTTTGAAAGTGTTATTCAATGCTGCGTTAGTCACTGCAATACCTTGCGCGTTTTCAACGCTATCAATCCCATTAGCAGCCGTAATTCTAAAACGACCTAAAAACTGATTATCATTACCGCGTTGATAAACGAGAAAGTCATTATTATCTTGATTGAAAGCAATGAGATAACCCGTTTGGCCTTCTGCATAATACAACGTCAGACAAGCAATTTGAGTGTTGCTATTCTCCAAGCGCATTTGCGCTGTACCATCTTCTGGCTCTGCACCGTATTTCAAAATACCCGTCTCAAGCGCAATATAGAGATGCGCGTATTCATCATCAGCAACACAACCCTTGATTTTGCTACCCACATTAAATTGCCGTATTCTACGCGCATCCACACTGCCATCGCTCGTCCGAATAAATGCCCACTGCTGCACTATGCCCTCGCTATCTAGCATCATCGCATAATATTGACCACTAATCGGGCTGTGATACAGGCACAAACTTTCAACCTTGATATCTTGATTGAGAGTTAGCAAAGCAATGGGGCTCAATTGCCGCGTATCAGGATGAATCGTATACAATCCCAACGTATTATCAGATTGATTACTCGCCGCGATCAAAGTACTCGCTTCACCGTTCAATGGAAACTGATAACGCAGATCAAGCGCATTGACATTGCCCGCCGGTTCAATATCAACGATATTGCCTTGTAAATCATAAACTTCCAAACCATTTCCAGTCCCAATGATCGCACTCTGGGCAGTATCATTAGGATGAATCCAAATTGTTGGATTCGCTGCGCCCTGATTCAACGTCGGTGCCGTTTCAACTGATGAGACAATGGCATGATTTTTGTCTGTCACATTGTCAACAAAAGCCGCAAACTCCTCATCTCCTCCGCACCCTGCAAGGGCAATAACCCACCCAAAAATGAAAATACGCCACATTTCAAATTCTCCTGATATCTAAAATAACAATTGTGATGCTTGCATTTTGCAAGCGAAAATTATAAAGGAAATTAACAGATGTTTAAATACTCGACAATGACATTGATTTTATTAAGCCTTTTCGGCCCAAGCCTCTGTTTAGGGGCACCTATCATGTACTGGAACCTTGATATGTTAGGTTTTTCAGCGAATAGCCAGTTTTTTATTCTCGTTGAATCGATAACAGAAGACTATAGTGATACTGTTGATGGTGCAAGTGCGAGAATCATGATAATGGATGTCGCAAAAAACAAATGTCTTGATGGCGGTTGTCTGTCTGTTCATGACACTCAAGATGAAGGCAAAAGCGAGCTACCCAAAACCGAAGAGGCTCAGCTTCGAGCCGTTTATAGCAAAACGTGGAGACTCCGCAAAAAACGGAAACTGACACCGCCGAAAATCGGTTATACAACGGAAGGCCCCTTTTTTGAGGAAAATAACTGCAAAAGCGCTTATTACTTATTTCAAGATCAACAAATCGGGGTAACTCTCCAGCAAAATATTGTGCCCTATAAATACGCCCGCAAAGCCTCAGTGCAATTAGAAGTCAGCCGTGAGGATATATCAAAAACCATTGATTCTATTGAGAATTACCGTGATAATGCTCAACGCTATCAATTAGGCCGTCTTTTCGTTTCCCCTAACGAGAAAAATATGGCGATTTTGATTCACGTTTCTTACTATAATTCAGAGTCTAAAAGTGTGGATGTGCGTACTTTGGTTCAAACCGCTAAATTGTTTTAGCACTCTGTGGCACTCTGTGGCACTCTGTGAACTCTGTGTTGAAAAAAAGTATATCATTGCTCTAAAAGGCTATATTTCTTACAATCTGCCTAGTACAGCTTAGCTGTACTATCGCCAATCCCTTGTACTAATCACTATAAATAAGAACTATGACACACACCGTTTCCGAATTACGCCAAACTTTTTTAGACTATTTTGAATCCAAAGGGCACACCCTTGTTCAAAGCAGCCCTTTAGTGCCCGCCAATGATCCCACCTTATTATTCACCAACGCCGGTATGGTGCAATTCAAAGAGACTTTCTTAGGCCTCGAATCCCGTCGTTATACACGCGCCGCGAGTTGTCAACGCTGTGTACGCGCTGGGGGCAAACATAATGATTTAGAAAATGTTGGTTATACCGCGCGTCATCACACCTTTTTTGAAATGCTGGGCAATTTCAGTTTTGGCGACTATTTCAAACGAGAGGCCATTCAAATGGCCTGGGAATTTTTAACGCAAGTGATCAAATTACCGCCCGAAAAACTTTGGGTAACCGTTTATGAACAAGATGATGAGGCCGCTGACATTTGGTTAAAAGAACTCAAAGTTGATCCGACTCGTTTTTCTCGTTGCGGCGAAAAAGACAATTTCTGGGCGATGGGCGATACAGGCCCCTGTGGGCCCTGTTCAGAAATTTTTTATGATCATGGGCCCGAAGTCGCTGGCGGCCCGCCAGGCAGTCCAGATCAAGAAGGGGATCGCTATATTGAAATATGGAACCTCGTCTTCATGCAATATAACCGCGACGCACAAGGGGACAAAACCCCCTTACCGAAACCGTCAGTTGATACCGGCATGGGCCTTGAACGACTCGCTGCCGTCATGCAAAACGTGCATAGCAATTATCAAATTGATTTATTTCAATCACTTATCCAATCGATAGCCGAATTAATCCAATCGCACAACGATAGCCCGCCTTTGGAAAAAAGGGGCTGCGGGGATTTTGTCATCGCCGATCATATTCGCGCCTGCGCCTTTCTTATCGTCGATGGTGTCATACCGTCTAACGAAGGACGAGGTTATGTTTTGCGGCGCATTATTCGCCGCGCCATTCGACACGGCCATCAATTAGGCCTACGTGAACCCTTCTTCTATCGCTTAGTCAGCGCACTAAAGGAAGAAATGGGGGCGGCCTATCCAGAACTCACTCAAAACCAGGCTTTAGTCGAACGCATCCTGAAACAAGAAGAAGAACGGTTTAACGAAACCCTAGATCGCGGTATGCGCCTATTAGAACAAGCCATTGCTGATTTACCCGACAAACGTATTCCCGGTGATCTCATCTTCAAATTATATGACACCTACGGCTTCCCGACGGATTTAACGGGAGACATTGCACGGGAACGTGATTTAACGCTAGACATGAACGGCTTTGAACGAGAAATGGAAGCGCAACGCACACGCGCCCGTAATGCCGGTCAGTTTGATATGGATTTAAGCCAACAAGCCCAAACCACCAATTGCCAAAGTGAATTTACCGGCTACGAACACGTACAAGATGAGAGCATTGTCACGGCCTTATTTTACGAAGGCAAGCCCGTCAACAGTTTAAATGCCGGGCAAACCGGACAAGTGATTTTAGAACACACCCCTTTTTATGCCGAATCCGGTGGACAAGTGGGTGATAAAGGGCAATTAGTGCAAGGCGAGACGGTTTTTCAAATCCAAGACACCCAAAAAAGGGGAAAAGCGCATATCCATATAGGGCAACTCAGCGCCGGCACGATTCAACTAGGCGAACAATTAGAAGCCAAAATAGATCAAGAAGCGCGTCAAGCGACGGCCCGTAATCACAGCGCCACGCATTTAATGCACGCCGCGTTACGACAAACACTAGGCGAACACGTCAAACAAAAAGGCTCGCTAGTCGAACCAGAACGCCTACGCTTCGACTTCTCCCACTTTGAACCCGTCACAACGGCACAACTGGCCCAGATAGAACGTCTTGTCAACCAACAGATTTTACGGAATACGCCCGTGCAAACGCGCATAATGGCCATAGAAGAAGCCATGAACAGCGGCGCGATGGCCTTATTTGGCGAAAAATACGACGCACAAGTGCGCGTACTCAGCATCGGCGACTATTCAACCGAACTCTGCGGCGGCACGCATGTTCATCAGGCAGGTGATATAGGCTTATTCAAAATCGTTTCAGAAACCGGCACAGCCGCAGGAGTTCGACGCATTGAAGCCCTAACCGGCAACCGCGCCCTAGACTGGGTAGCCCAAGCCGAACAAACATTAAACCAGCTGATGACGCTAGCCAAAACAGGCAGAGAATCCTTAGCGGATCGTATAGCCCAATTGCTAGAACAAAATCGCCGTTTTGAAAAGGAAATCAGCAGCTTACAAGGCAAACTGGCCAGCAACCAAGGTAGCGACTTAGCCAGCCAAGCCATCGAAATCAACGGCATCCAAGTATTAGCGGCCGAATTAAAGAACATGGATGTCAAACAACTTCGCATCAGCTTAGATCAACTGAAAGAGAAGCTCGGTACAGCGGCCATCCTATTAGCGACTGTCAAAGACAGCAAAATCTCCCTAATCGCCGGTGTCACCAAGAATGCCACAGACAGAATCAAAGCCGGAGACTTAATGACTCATATTGCAAAAAAAGTCGGCGGAAAAGGGGGCGGCCGCCCCGACATGGCACAAGGCGGCGGGAATGATCCCAGTCAATTGAAAGGTGCATTGGAAAGCGTCACAGAATGGGTGAAGAATAAGACAAGCCAGTAGTGCAAGATCGCTCTACGATAGCGTCTTTAGCGTCTTTAGCGTTTATTATCTTGCCTTCGTGCAAAAAAAACAAAACAAATAACGCAAAAGACGCAAAAGACGCAAAAGATATTTTGAAGATGAACTGTCACTGTTCATGCCCGTTTTGAATTTTACGGGTATTGACAACTTTAAAAACACCCTTTACCGATTCGCAAAATGTGTTTTAGCTATCGCCATTTCTGAGCGCCGCACTGAAAAGGCATCTGTTAAGGGATTGGTACCTGTCTGCACATACAGCGCGTAAAGTGTATAATCGCCACCCATACCGGATAACACTTCAAAGTCAAATATCCGATGTATCGCCTCTGACGTTTCTAAGTCGCTTCTAAAGGCTTGTGGTGTTGAACTAAACGCTTTTATTGCTAAATCCGTCTTGAATAAAAAATCGCCCTGTGGTAGTTGTATCCCTACCCATATATCAACTCGTTCAAAACGTGAACCCACTTGAAGGTTTTCTCGTAAATCCACTTCCACGCGCTCGCCAACACGATAAAAATCCTTTAATCCCACAAATGATAATTCTGCAATCTCACCTGTTTGGATATCTTCTATGACTGTGACTGTATCGCTGCTGGTGCTTTCTAAACCCTCATTATCCCTAATCGTTAAATTGACTGTATAACTGCCTTCTGTCTCAAGCGTTAATGTTGCTGTTTCTCCTGAAGCCGTCAATTCGGTTTCGCCATTAGAAATTAGCCAACTATAGTCATTGATCTCGCCATCTGGATCGTGCGAAGCACTGGCATCTAAGCTGATCTCTAAAGGCATGGGGCCGGAATTGGGGGAGACGCGGAAATCGGCTACAGGTGCTTTTTGCAAGGGGGCCGTCACGGTTACCGTTTGTTGTATGTTATCAGTTTGGCCTCGACTATTACTGACGATCAATTCTACGGTATAGGTGCCGGGTTCTGGAAACTCTAAATGACTGGTGTGCCCAAAAGTCGTTTGCCCGTTTTCTTTCACTGTCCATTGATAATCTACCACGTTACCCCCTGAATTGCTGCCATCAAGCATGACGGTGAGTGGCGCTGGGCCGTTTCTGGGAATGGCGGCAATCACGGCGACTGGGGGGCTATCGGGAAGCGTGGGGAGATCAGAAACACAGACGGCTACCGTTTCACTTAATTCTTGGACTACCCCTTTATCGTTAGTCGCTGTCAGTGTAATGACATAATTGCCCGGTTGTTCAAAAGTTAAACTGGCCTCACGGCCGGAAACTTGGTGGCCTGCTGTGGTTGACCAGCTATAATCAACATTTTCACCTTCAATTTCAAGCAGATTGTCTGCGCTTAAGCGAATCAGGGGTAATTCATCCGTGCAAGGGGTGATCGTGAAAGCGGCGACTGGCGGTTCATTAGCAATGGTTATCGTTTGATCGGCCGTAGCTGTTTCTCCTGTGTCATCAGTCCCCATTAAGATGCTGGTGTAAGTGCCTGATTCATAAAAGGTAAAATGGGTATTTTGACCAATACTGGTTTGACCATCAGAACTTGACCAGGCATACGCGGTGATCGCCCCTGTCGCATCACTGGCATCCAGTGTCACAGTGAGCGGTGCATCACCTGATTCTGGAAAGACTGTGAAAGCGGCCGATGTCGAAGGCCCGACTGTCAGCGTTTTTTCTGCCATCGCCGTTTGACCCGCATCATCGGTAACCGTTAACGTGATGCTATACGTCCCTGGGGTTTCAAAAGTCAAACTGGATTCCAGGCCTGTCGTGGTTTGACCATCAGAACTTAACCAAGCATAGTCTGTGAGGGTACCATCCGCATCAGTTGATTCGCCAGCATTCAATGTCACGGTTAAGGGTGCTTTACCTGATTCGGAATTCAGGCTAAAAGCCGCAGTGGGCGGTTGATTGACTGTCAACGTTTGTTCGGTCGTGGCCGTATTCTCTTTATCATCCATCACGGTTAAAACAAGGGTATACGTGCCCGGTTCCTCAAACGTCAAACTCGCCTTACGGCCCATATTCTTTTGACCATCAGAAGTTGACCAAGCATAGTCTATTATCGTGCCCTCGGCACTCGACTCACTGGCATCCAGAATCACCGTTAATGGGGCAATACCCGATTCTGGTGTGAGGATAAAAGTAGCCTTCGTCTCTTCAGCGAAACTATTCGCCGCGCCTAGACAAAGGGCTATAATCACACCTAATTTTAAAACGAAATCTTTCATGTTCGTAACCTTTATGTGGAAGTTAAAAATAAACGCTAAAGACGCTAAAGACGCTAAAGACGCTAAAGACGCTATCTCTCAAGAAAAATGGCCTTGCGTCTCTTGCGCCTCTTGCGCCTCTTGCGTTTTTTTCCTTAGCTTGATGTCTCAAAAAACAACCTCAACGATTTGCAAAACGTGTTTTTCCTATCGCGAGTTCTGAGCGTCGTACTGCGAAGTCATCTGTTATGGGATTTTTCCCTTCCTGTACATAAAGCGCGTAAAGCATATAGTCTCCGCCTAGGCCTTCAAAGAGTTCAAATTCTAATACCCGATGCACTTCTTCTGCCGTTTCTAAGCGGCTTCTAAACGGCTGTGGTTTCTGACTAAATGCCGATAAGGCTAAATCCGTTTTGAATAACAAATGGCCTGAGGGCAGTTGGATAGCAAGCCATAAGTCCACTCGTTCAAAACGTGAACTCACTTGCAGGTTTTCTTGTAAATCAACAACTAACCGTTCTCCAACTTGATAAAACGGTTTCAAGCCGACAAAGTTTAATTCTGCAATGGCATTGTCTTGAAGCCCTTCTATGAGCGTGACTATATCACTGGCTGTTGTTTCTAATCCCTCATTATCTCTGACCGTTAAATTGACGGTATAACTGCCTTCGGCTTCAAGGGTTAAACTGGCCATTTCACCAGAAGCCGTCAGTTCGGTTTCGCCATTAGAAACCAGCCAACTATAGTCTGTGATCTCACCATCTGGATCATGCGACGCTGTGGCATCTAAAGCGATTTCTAATGGCACTGAACCGGAATTGGGAGAAACTCTGAAATCAGCTACTGGCGCTTTTTGCAAGGGTGCGGTGACGGTGACGGTTTGTTGCTGAGTGACCATTTGGCCATGGCCGTCGGTGACGCTGAGTCTGACGGTGTAAGCGCCTTCTTCTGGAAAAACTAAGCTGGCAGTGTGTCCAAAAGCCCTTTGGCCATCGGAAGTTGACCAGCGATAATCAACAATTTGTCCGCCTGTGGCGCTAGACAAGCTCCCATCCAGTGTGACTGACAATGGAGCGGGGCCGGTTTGGGGGACCAGTGCGATAACCGGTTTGGGGGGCGCTGGGTTGTCTATCCGTGGCGGCAGGGAAGAAGTACACACCGAAACGGTTTCTGTCAAGGTTTGCCTGTCACCTTGCTGATTGGTGGTGGTGAGCGTGATGACATAATTCCCCGGTTCTTCAAAACGGAAACGGGCTTTT
>JAYQWI020000106.1:0-4231 GCA_035871815.2 Candidatus Parabeggiatoa communis | reverse complement strand
CCACGATATTGGGTAAACGCGCAAACACACTGATCCCTAGCAAAAATCCACTGGCAATTAAAAAAGAACGTGAGGGCAAACCTAATCCTTGCAACAAGGCCCAAACTCCGGCCAGATAGAGCAAAGAAGTGATGGTGTTATAATCGAACCAATTGCCGATATGGTTACTGACGGCTAATACTGTTATAAATAATGCCCATCCCAGAATCGACTTTGAAGCGTAGGGGCGTAGGATGCGATATGAGAAGTAAAAACAGCCTAAAATCATTAAAACCCAAAGCAGTTTAAATCCGATCACGCCCAGAAAACCAAAGGTGTGCCACCAAAGGCCCCCGATCAGGTTTGTCAACCAAAGCGCATAGCCAAAACCGACAAAATGCTCACCCTCTTGAAAAATTAATTGATAATGAGTAAGAGAAAATCCGGTATCGCTAACGTCAAGGCCCTGCCAAATAAAGAGTAAAGGATAGATAAACGATAAAAAATATGGGAGGTTTTCTGAGTTGATTATTTTGTTCAAAGCGATCATATATTGATTCCTTTCAGTTATCAGTTATCAGTTATCAGTTATCAGTTATCAGTTATCATTAAAAGCCACGGAATATTTCCGTGTTTTTCCGTGTTTTTCCGTGGCAAAATCAGCGAATTTTTTTCTTTGCCTGATTGAGTTGTTAAGAAGTAATCCGTTTACTTTGTCAATCCGCTGTACTTAATGAACTGAAACAGGCGAGCAATCATCACCCAAACGCGATTGTTGGTTTGATACCCACCTTGTTGATCGCGACAAATGACACCCATTTTTTGTAATCTATTCAATCTTGTTTCAACCATATTTTGTGGAGAATAGAGATCGCGCAATTGCTCTTTGGTTAAGCTACCCAATTCTCTTAGCTGTAATAAAATACGAATTCGGCGTGCGGTTTCACTCATATTAAACAAGTGAAAATAGGCATACAAAACACAGTTATAAACGATTAAAGCATAGATAAAGACGAAAACCAATTCTAAAACAGGGACATTTTTGATTGCGCCAATCATCACAGTGCCCAATAACAGAGGCATATTGCCAAGCAAAATAATAGCTAAAAGACTATTTTGAGGTGAACGGGATGCGTTTTTTCCATAAAAACGACAATAGCCCAAATGAGCCATCATCGCTAACAGGATGCACAGTATCAGATAGATGAGAAACAAGGTATTCATTAAAGATTATTGATTAACCTGATAACGTCGATAAGATATCGATTTTTCATTTAAGGGTTCCCCTGTATGCCCCGCTTTGCGGCTAATATGTACGGCCCATACTAATTTTAGATAACCGCCGATGACATTAAATAAAGAAGAAAATGTTAAGGCTTTCGTTTTGCCACTTCCACGTTTTGAGAGCAAATGAGGCGTTTCAGCATAGAAATAGCCCATTCTAATCAGTTTAATTAAAATCTCCGCTTGGTATAAAAAGCCGGTGGTGCCCAGATTGATAGCCAATAATATCTGGCGATTATAAATGACTGTTCCATTCGTATAGTTCAGATTCATACCAAAAGACACATTGATAATAAAACGATACAAGGCAGAAATAATCCGCCGTATTTTAGAACGGATTTCGATGTTCATAATAAAGGGAACAATAATATCAATGTCTTGAGTGAGATAATAATACTTGAGCACATCTTCCGGATCATTTTCATTATCGCCTGGTATCATTGTCACAAAATCATGGCTGGCATTTTGCACTCCATCCCAAAATGAAGCGCCCACACCCTGTGGTTTTGTATGGTTCAGCAGCTTAATACGCTCATCTGTGGCCTGAAGTTGTTTAACGATTTCAGCCGTGGCATCACGACTACCATCATTAATCACCATAATTTCGGTATGAATACCCATTTTATCAACCGTGTTAAGCGTTTCTTGAATCGCATCAGCAATATTATCCGCTTCATTCAAACAAGGCATGATCACTGATAGACTAGGGAATTGTTGAATCATATTTGCTATTTTATCCTTCTCCTGGCTTTAAGCCTAAGATTTTACGGTAATAATAAAATAAATCAGCCAGTTTCCTACCGGCGGGAGACAGTTCAAGCCTACCCTTTTTGTTAACTAAAAGCGTATCATTTTCAAGTTCATCCAGCTTTGCAGAAAAGATATTCTCTTGTTTCATAGCCTCAATGATTGCTTCTTTGCTCATACCAGGGTGTTTGTCAAGCAAAAGCAACAACCTAAATGAAGGAATATCTTCTTTAAGTGCCGGGTAGGTTTGAATATAAGCCACTGACAGGGCTAACCATAATAATGCTACAGCAAAGCTGTCTAACAAGGTTAATTCAAACCCGTTTGCACAAGCAATCAGAACAAATAAGGGCATACCTAAAAAAATGCCAAACAGCCAGACGATTTGTTTTTTAGGTGCCCAGATACGCCAGATGAAAATTTGAGCTATTAATGCGAAGAGAAAACAGAGCAAACCAGGCAATAATATAGAAGCAGTCAATGGGTTATATCCTATCAAGCTTAACACCTATCAGTTTGTCAAAAAAAATTTTCAACACAGAGAGCACAGAGGGCCACAGAGGTACACAGAGAATAAATATATGATTTATAATGAAATTATAATATAAAATGCATTGAAAAGGTATGTTTTTTTTACCCAGAATTTCAAAACGGAGAGAGGGTAATATTCTATCAACCTTAGCACCTATCAGTTTGTGTTTTCTTCAAAAAAACACACATACACGAAATCATAGACTTATCCTCTGTGCCACTTTGTGGCACTCTGTGTTCTCTGTGTTGAAAAAAAATTACGGTTTAGAATTTCAGATTAGACTTTTTCATTTTCTGTTATACCCGTTCAAACCTGTGATACAACTCGTTTTCTCCCAAAAACAGATACCATCACCAAAAGCAAACAAATCAGGCTAGAAATACCGGCGAGCGCAAATCCAATTTGAAAACTCAGTGGCCAATAAGAAAAAACAACTTGATGTTCCCCTTCTGGGAGCCAAACTCCCCGTAAAAGTCCATTGACTCGATAAATTTTTGCCGGTTCCCCATTCACTTCTGCTTGCCAGCCAGGATAATAAACATCAGTTAAAATCGCCAAGCCAGGCTGTGAGGTTTCTACCTTTAACTCGACTTTTCTAGCACCATAGTGAACAATTTTTGAGTGAGAATCGCTTGGCCCCTCATGAGCCATGCTTGCGGCATTGGGAATCATGTCTTCAAGCACTGCCTGTTTTCTAAAGTCGAAGTTTTGATGACCCGCTAGAGTTTGTGCTTCTTCATAATCCTTGGCCCACTGCCTTTCATGAACGACAAAAGTCCGAGGTAACACCTTAATATTTTCATAGATTCTCACTTCCTCATCATAAACTAAACGAAAATTTGAGGCCCCGCCTTCCTTTATGTCAAGATGACTGGCACTTGGCATAACAAAATACTTGACGCCCAAAACAGAATAAAATTTCAATTGAGCTTGAATATCTTTTTCCGCTTCTTGAGAAAATTTATTAACAAAAATAGACAACATACCATCATATCTTTTCGATAATCCAGTGAACCAAAGTGTGTTTATAAAAGGAAGCGGATACCGTCGTAAAAAACGGTTCACAAAATCATGATATGTTTTAACAGAAAGACTTGAGATAAATCGTACATCGTAAAATCCAACAGCACTCGCAAAATTCGGCATGAGAACACCACCCGCTCCGGCAACCCGAAATAGGCCCTCTTGTTCTTGGATAAAGTCAACATAAGGGGGTGGGCTAAAAGGATCGGCTTGATCTGGAAGGCCGTGGGGGGCCATATAATCAATTCCGCCATAGGCAAACGCGACTATTAAAGTACCCATCAGTGCCTTTTTCCATCTCTGCTTGCCACATTGCCAAACCACAATTAAGCCAATCAAAAAAGGAATGAGTTTCAAATACAAAAATTCCGGGGGATAGCCCTTGGGAATCACAAACCATAATTCGTTTAAAGCTAAGGCAATCAGCGCATAAAGTCCACCTTTTGAGTGACTCCAATACTTGAGGATAAACAAGGCAGCAACAAGGGTCAAAAAGGCGACAGCACTGCCCATGAATACAGCAGCCGTCAAGAATTTTTGCTCATCTAACTCATCAAATGGAGGTGCTGATAATAATCTAGAATAAAACTCAGCAAAATGAAACATCGCAAAAAATATTAAGAAGCCAATAACTATGCTTGATACTATCCAGAATATTTTAGTCTG
>JAYQWI020000105.1:0-5856 GCA_035871815.2 Candidatus Parabeggiatoa communis | reverse complement strand
GAAAATTGATCGAGACTATGTGGAACCGCCCAAAGATACACGGTTTATTGGCTATGCCGATGATCACTGGATAGAACTCGACTTTGGCGAACAACTCCAAAACCTAGAGTCTGACACATCCCTTATACTTTATTTATATGGCTGGGTAAAATACACCTATTCGCACATCAACTATGCCGCATCTCAGGCCGGGATCACCATGCGTTCGCCGTCGATAGAGATACCGGATGGAAAAGGCGGTTGGCGCGTCGCCGTGCCAGAGATGGGATTTCCAGCCGGACTGCCTCGCATGATGACGCTTGATATTTCAGCCCTACCGATCCGGAAAGCAGGGCGTATGCGAATCCGCACCAATATGGAAATCTTCTGGGATCAAATCTTTATAGGCGAAAACGTCTTAGGAAAAGAACTGCGCATAAATACACTACAACCCAGTGTCGCAGAACTCCGTTATCTCGGTTATCCCAGCGAATTTTCACCGGATGGCGCAATGCCCACGCTTTACGATTACCAACGTCTAGATCAAGGCGTTCCCTTTAAAAACATGACTGGAGACTTTACACGCTTTGGAGACGTGCGTGAACTGTTGAAAAATGTCGATGATCAATTTGTCATCATGGCGCGAGGCGAAGAAATCGCTTTAGAATTTGAAGCCTCACAACTCCCAGCACTACCCAAAGGATGGACTCGCACCCTCGTATTGCACAGCGATGGCTACTGCAAAGATATGGATATCTACACCGCTTTCCCAGATACCGTTAAGCCGCTCCCTTATCATGGCATGACAAACTATCCACCGACAGCACCGAACCCAAATATCAGTGCTTCCAAAGAATACCAACGAATTTGGAATACACGAAGGATTGTCGGGAATTAGAGGCCCTGGCAGAAAACAAAAATGCGAAGGCTTGGAGTGCAAAATTTATTTTGCGAAGGCCTGTCAGAGAACAGGCTTGGAGCGCAAAATTTATTTTGCTTTCAGCTTGGAGTGCAAAATTTATTTTGCGAAGCTTTACATTCTAAATAATTGAAAACAAAGGTAGCTTATGTTTAAGAAATTCACCCTAAAAAATTACAGAACCCATATTGACACCACCCTTGAATTAAAAGGGGTCACCCTGTTCATCGGTGGCAATAATTCGGGCAAAACTAATTTGCTAAACGGGGTTCAACATTTTGCCCAATTGATAAGTCGCACAGGGCCTCAATCTGACACGCAATTCGTTGCAAACGCGGATTATTTTCCCCATAAGCATAGCTTGGATACCGCCAATACGCCAATGGTATTCGCTTGTGAATGGGAAAAGGAAACCGGTAAAGTGAATTACCAGATAGCACTTTATGCCTTGGACTTCGATGCCGTAGCTTGTCAAGAAAAAATTGAGATTTCGTTAAATGATGACAGTTTCAGCCTAGAACAGGGATACACTGAAGTCTCTCAAGAAATCGTATTACGAACCCAGTTGGAAAAGGCCAATTTGAATGCCAAAGCAAAGCAACTGGGCGAAGATTTTTTTCAGTCATTGACGCAAGTGTATTCATATAATCTGCACCCGCATTTTTTAAACGGTTTACTCAAACCATTGAATGAAAAGGAGATTGACTATGCGAATGTGAATATCGCCCGTGATTTGGGCCAAGAAGGGGCCAATTTTCAAGCACTGCTCAAATATGTCGTAGAACAGGATCAAGAAACCTACAAACGATTGCTTGAGTTTTTAACCTTGGTTGTCCCGGCTTTTCAGGGGCTGGTGATAAAAGATGAGCAAGTGTTTTGGCAGTTAGAAATCACCAAAAACACGGGAAATTTTCAGTACTTGCCACCTACAGCGATTTCCGATGGCTTCACAAAAGGCTGTGCTTTGGTGTTGCTGTGTGCCTCAAAAAATCCACCTGCATTGATTCTGATAGATGAAGTGGAAAATAGCATCAGTTTAGAGAATGTCAGAGAATTGTTAAGTTGGCTACGTCATGCTTCAGGGAAAGGGCAAAAAATGCAATTTATCTTAACCACTCACAGTCTGAATTTCTTACGTCGGTTCTCAGATGATTTAGAAGCCGTTTATAATGTTTCTCTGGTGTCAAGGAATTACAATAGTTTAATTACAAATTTTAATGAAGCCCTGCTTACTGATGTCAAAATGGATCGGATAAATGGTGATATCAGGAAACAAGATGGCAAAGAATTGGTAAAAATTCCGCATTACCAAATGACCGATTTATTTTACAGCGGTGTGCTTCTTAATCTCTAAAACAATCAGTCTTTTAATCAGCGTAAATCATGACAATCAGTGCAATCAGCGTTCTATCACGTTTTTAGATTTGTTCGTACCCTTATTTTCTGTTTAACATTCTGTTGAACATTACAGATTATAACTTGTTGAAAATTATAACGTATACGAATTTTCCTGATTCTAACGGATCTTGTTGATATCTATTTTTCAATCACTATGAGGACTATATATATATTATGCGTAAATCAACTTGGACAATTATTTTATTTTTGCTCATCACGGCAGGCATAACAGGTTGGATTGTTTGGCCTATTTTCTTCGCACCAGCTACTGCCCCGCCGCCCCCTTCAGCCCAGCTTGAACAAATTGAAGAAACACGAGCATTTGTTGATGTGACACAAACCGCTGGTTTTACCCACATCCACCACAAACCCTATCTCGATCCCAAGCTGGATAGGATCATGTCATGGATGACCAGTGTCGGGGCGGCCGCAGCCGCTGGAGATTTCGATAATGATGGTTTCGTTGATCTTTATGTCACTGATTCTAAAAAAGGTGAACCCAATTATCTGTATCGTAATCAGGGTGATGGCACCTTTGTCGATGTTGCACCGCAAGCAGGTGTGGCCGAAAATATCAATGACGATTCCGGCACCAGCATGGATTGTCTATGGGGAGATTACGATAACGATGGCCACCTAGATTTATTCATTGTAAAATGGGGGCGCGATGTCCTTTTTCACAACAACGCTGACGGCACATTCACTAACGTGACAGAGAAAGCCTTTCGCAATGAAAAGAACAAACCAGGTTCACCTTGGGCTAACGGCAATGCCGCGACTTATGTAGATTATGACGGAGATGGTTTGCTTGATCTCTATGTAGGCAATTACTTCGCGCCCGTTGATCTCTGGCATCTTGAACACACGCGCATTATGCACGATGACTTCGAGAAAGCCCGCAACGCGGGCAAAAATGCCCTATTTCACAATAATGGGGATGGGACGTTCACCGATGTGGCACCCAAACTCAAGTTGGATGATCCGGGTTGGACACTCAGTGTCGGTCACGGTGATCTCAATAACGATGGCTGGCCCGATATCTATTGTGCCAATGACTTCGGTACTGACCAACTGTTTCTCAATAAAGGCGACGGCACTTTTCGCAATATTACCGAAATGGCGTTTGGCGAGGACACCAAAAAGGGGATGAATGTCGATTTTGGCGATGTTGATAATGATGGTTGGCTCGACATTTACGTCACCAACATTACCACCGATGGATACTTAAAAGAGGGCAACATGCTATGGCAAAACACCGCATCGGACGAAAATGGGATACCTATTTTCATGGACATCTCAGTAGATACCGAAACCCATCATGGCGGTTGGGGTTGGGGCGCGAAATTCGTCGATTTCGACAACGATGCTGATCTTGACATCATAGCCGTTAACGGTTTTATCACAGCCGGCAAGGAAAACTACTGGTACGATCTGGCCTCTTGGACAGTCATGGGGCAAGATGTTTCTGACGCGAAAAACTGGCCCGTTATCGGAGATCGCAGCTTTTCCGGCAATGAAACAACACGCTTATGGCGTAACGATGGACAACAACGATTTAGCGAAATCGCAGCCCAAGCGGGAGTTGATAATGAACATGATGGTCGAGGAATCGTGTTATTCGATTATGACAATGATGGTGATCTTGATATATACCTCGCCAACCAAGGTATGCCTCCCGTCTTATTTCGTAATGACATCGGCGGCAGCAAAAACTGGCTGGGACTCCAGTTAATCGGTAATCCAGAGGCCGGTTCAAATCGGGATGCAATCGGTTCAAGAATCACAGTGGTCACCTCTACCGGCCCCCAAATCCGCGAACTTGACGGCGGGAATAGTTATTCTGGCCAATCAGATCGGCGCGTTTACTTCGGCTTGCGAGATGATATGATCATCAACACGCTTGAAATTCGTTGGCCATCGCGTCAGGTACAAGTCATGCGTAATGTGCGAGCCAATCGAGTGATAACGATCCAAGAACCAAGCGAATTGCCTCAAGTCACCTCCTTGATCCCCACCACCCGCGATCAAATAATGATGCCTCCCAAGCGCGGAAATATCCCGGAAATGGTGTTGCCACCGGCTGAACGCGATGCCATACTGTCAGAGCTTGAAGAAAAGGTGCGTAACCACCCTAACGATATAGCCATAGCAAGCAAGTATCGTATTCAAAGCATCAAACTGGGTGAATTTGACAGAACGACCCGTTTTTTTGAATCACTCACTAACGAATATCCACAAATTCGGAATATTCGCCTACAACTGGCCCTCACGTATGTGGATAAAATGCCCAAATGCGGGGGAATGGCGGCCATTGTCTGCAAAGGCACTTTAGCACGTCAGTCTCTCGAACAACTTAGCATCTTGATCGAAGCTGACGAAAAATGGTGGCCGGCCATTTACGCCCGCGCCATGAACCACCTTCACTGGCCGAGGGCACTAAAACATTCGACAATGGCAATCGCTGACTTCAAGAGATGTATTGAGTTACTCCAAACTAAAAGTGGCTCAAAACAAGTACGTTCTTACCATGTGCGTACCTACATTGGCCTGGGTGATGCCTTCGCAAAAAATGGAGAATTTAAGGCAGCACAAGCCGCATGGCGAGAAGGATTAAGTCTATTCCCCGGTACACCTAAACTGAAAGAGCGTATCGCCCTCAAATCAGGCGAAGCGGGCCTTGATTTTGTTGAAAAAGTACGCAATCTTGAAAAACAGATCGATACGGATTTTTCGTTTTTACTTAATCCATAATCAATTTTTCTGATTATAACGGTTGATATCTTATCAACCCGCTATAGGCCTTCGTGCAAACTTTAGTTTGCCGTAAACTGGAGTGCAAACTTTAGTTTGCCATAGCTTTGTTCCAACCCGCCAACCTTGGATTGATAAAATGGAAAACTGATATGACTGCTTCGCACGAACCGTTTGACGATAGCACTAAAGCCTTTTATAGACAATTCTTTGAAAATAAAGGCATTGCTGTCGAAACTGAACGAGAAGTCTTTTTTCGGGGGCGCAGTATTGATCTCGTCGTCACCTGTACTGATTCTGATAACACTCAATTACAAAACACGGTTTTCTCCCATTTTCGTAAGTTGAATGCTCTTGAATTAAAAGGCATCCATGATCCCTTAACCATATTAGACTATAATCTGATCATGATGCGAGCTTGGGGATTGGGTGCTTTAGCATCGGAAAATGAAGAGGATGAAGAGACAAACACCGATGCCCTTGATGAAGAGACGACTGATGAGCTTGACAATAGCAAACTCAACTCATATCCAAGCCTGAGAACACTGACAATCGTTTGTGTGACGAAACCCATTAAACTGCTGAACAAAATGAAAGACGAGGTTAGATTTGTGAAGCAGGATGCGGGCATTTACAACTGTGAAGAAGGCTTTTCACAATGGATTATTTGCCCTTCAGAATTGGCATTGGTTGAAAAAAACTATCCCCTGTTACCCTTAGCACGGGGTAAAAAATTGTCAGAGTTTATTTCACTGTGTCTCCGTGAAGGCTTGACAAACTATCTACAATTGATAATAGACATTGGACTT
>JAYQWI020000104.1:0-9132 GCA_035871815.2 Candidatus Parabeggiatoa communis | reverse complement strand
TTGCTCTTACCAAACGTTTTGTTGACATGATGCAAGGCACTATCAGTGTAGAAAGTGAATTAGGGCAAGGGAGTTCTTTTACAATCCACTTGCCAGTGAATATTCATGACACTAATTTGTTAAGTAACGACACCTGAATTTATTTATAGATTTTGCGAATCAATAATTATAAATTTTGAGGTATTTTAATAGAAGCAATGTTTATTTGTAATTAGAGACGCACGGCCGTATAGACGCACGGCCGTGCGTCTCTACAATTCGCGGTTTCGTAGAGACGCGATGCTTCGCGTCTCTTTGCGGTAAAATACCTGTTTATTTGTGGTTCGTTATCGCCCTTGGTGTAGAATTATTAGGGCAGATACGTCGATCTGCCCCTACAAGACATTATATGGGAATTTTGGGTTTAGGAACCCTTTCCACCTTCAAGACATAAACAGAGAATACCCAATGAAATCAAAATGTTCAGATAAAGATACCATTTTAATTGTAGATGATATTCAAGAAAACGTCTCAGTGTTATACCGTTTTTTAAGTGATGAAGGTTTTAAAACCTTAGTCGCAAAAAATGGTGAACAGGTTTTGAAGCTCCTTAAATTTGCCCGTCCGGATATTATTCTCTTAGATGTCATGATGCCGCCTGGGATAGACGGTTTTGAAGTGTGCAAAATCCTAAAATCTCAAGAAGAGACGCAAGAGATTCCGATCATTTTTATGACGGCACTAACTGAGACGATTGACAAAGTCAAAGGTTTTAAATTAGGCGCGGCTGATTATATCACCAAACCCTTTCAACAAGAGGAAATCTTAGCCCGTATCAATGCCCATCTTAAAATCACTCAACTACAACAAGAGTTACAAACTAAAAATGAAAAATTACAACAGCAAACCGTTGAACTGGAAACCCGTAATCTGGAATTAGAAGCGTTCTGTCGCAGCGTTGCCCACGATTTAAAAAATCCTATTAATGTGGTCAAAGGTTATACAGAAATGCTGATTTCTGATTATCCCATCAATACGTCAGTAGATGAAGAGGCCATTGAAGTCTTAGACTTAACCAACCAAGCCAATGATAAAATGATTAATATTATTGATTCATTGCTGTTATTAGCAGGGGTTGCCAGAGATGTCGATGTCCCAATCCAACCGCTTGATATGTCTGTTATCATTTCTCAAGTTATCCAACAACGTTTAACCCATCTCCTCAAAAAATATCAGGGTGAAATTGCTTTTAATCCTAATTCTACTGACATCGCAAAAAATAGCTGGCCCACTGCTCAAGGTTATGCCCCTTGGGTTGAAGAGATTTGGGCCAATTATCTGAGTAATGCTTTAAAATATGGAGGTAGACCACCCTATTTAGAATTAGGTGCTCATTCTCAAGAGGACGGTACGATTCGCTTTTGGGTTCGTGACAATGGCCCAGGATTAAGCAAAGACGCGCAAAATAAATTATTTACCCCTTTCACCCGTTTGCACACAGATCGCGCTGAGGGACATGGACTTGGCTTGTCGATTGTGCAACAGATCATAGAAAAACTAGGTGGCAAAGTTGGGGTAGAAAGTACACTTGGACAAGGAAGTCGGTTTTATTTTACGTTGCCGGGACTAATATAATTATGGAATTAGGGAATTAGGGAATTAGGGAATTAGGGCAGTGAAAATATCCTCGTTCGGAATGCATAGCGTTCCGGGCGCATTCCTCTCGTTCCCAACGTCCTCGTTGGGCATGCTAACCATGACGCAACCAGACCCGATAATAACTGAAATGCGCTGATTGTCATGATTTAGCGAAACAAACCTTCGGTTCTGATTCTAAATGAATCAGTTCAACATCAATCTGACCACTACAATTATTCAAAGATTTAATCAGCGTCATCAGCGTTTTATTTTTTATCATTTTCCGTTTAAGATGCTGTTGTTCACGACAATCGTTATTGTTTGTTATTTTTGTTTTAAAACCAATAAGGTAATATCATCAGACACCTTTCGTGTACCAATGTGTTGCCGCAAATCGGCAATCACAGCATTCTGTATTTCTTGAGCTGATAAATGCCAATTTTGACTAATAACTTCACATAGGCGTTCTACGCCATATTGTTTTTTTGGGATATTTTGGGCTTCGGTAATGCCATCAGTGTATAAAACGATACCATCACCCTGTTGTAATGACATTTTCTTTTGCACCACGAATGGGGAAATATCCGCTTGAAATCCGACTAAAAAACCCAAATCAAAAGTATCAATTCGTTCCACTTGGCCGCCTTTGCGAACCAACAGAATATCCTCATGTTGCCCAGTGAACTGTAAAATACCCCCTGTATCAAATGGGTGAATACCTTGTTGTGGTTGATAATCGACTAAAGACAAGGTCAGATTTTTATCCGTTTGCAAACGTTGGACATTATTATAGATAGCTTCATTGAGTAAGCTTAAAAAGCATTTAGGATCAGTGATGTCAGTAGTCAATAAGGTTTGAATGGCTGTTTGTACCATCAACATTAAAACGCCGCTCTCTAAACCATGTCCAGTGACATCACCAATCCCGATTTTAATGCGCCCATCACGTTTAAGAATATCATAGTAGTCGCCACCCACTTCGTCGGCCGGTTCCATAAAGCAGGCAATATCTAATTCTTCAATTTGCTCAAGCTCTTCTGGTTTGGGCAACACCATTTGTTGGAGACGACGAGCGACATCCAATTCGGCACTCATTCGTAAATTTTCTTTTTCCAAACATTTATTCAGCAGGCTGATTTCTACATTCGCAGCCGCTAATTCCTCATTCGCTTTACCCAGTTGTTTTGTGCGTTCTGTCACTTTGTCTTCTAATTGAGTGGCATATTGAGCATTTTCCAGTGAAATAGCAATTTGGCTGGAGAGCATTCTTAACACGTTGAGACGTGCTTCAGTAAAGACTCCGGTGGTCAAATTATTTTCTAAATAAAGAATAGCCCGCAGTTGTTGTTGATAAACAATCGGAAAGCATAATATCGATTTAGTTTGATGGGCTTTAATGTAGGCATTATCCGTATAAAGCCCTTCCTCTCTCGCATCCGCTAACACGACATCCTCGTGAGTACGCGCCACGTAGCTGATAATCGCTTCTGGGAGATAATTTTCAATCGGCAGAGAATGCAATACTGTCACGTTTTCATTATCGATTGCCCCTTCAGCTTCAATCACCCACTGTTTATTTTGCGGCAAAATCAAAAAACCTCGCTCAGCGCCCGCATTTTCTATCACAATGTGCATCATTTTTTCAAGGAGCCGACTTAACACGATTTCGCCAGATAGGGTTTGAGCTGCTTTCATGACACTTTCTAAATCTAATACTATAGAAGTACTCATCCGACGAGTGGCGGCTGAAGCCATAATCGTTACGGTTGAGATTAAATTTTCCAATGTGGGCGTGCTTTTCTGGGCTAATAATTGCGGATATCGTTCTTCTAAATCCTTCACCTTTGCCATCGCGCCCCATTGTAGATAGTGATAATGCGCTTCTTTCAGATCAAGTTGAGCAAATTTCTCCATGCCACGCGCTAAATAAAACTCGCCGGCTAATTCGTAAGCGAGCGCTTCTTCATGGAGATATTTATTTTCTCTTGCCATAGCAATGGCTTTTTCGTATAAGTCCATAGCAAGCAAATCTTGCCCTAATACTCGTGCTTTTTCAGCTTCGACCAGATCAGACTTATGTTGAAAGTTCATGGGGGCATGATAGGCCCACATTTTCATCTTATCTTGATTTAACTCAATTTGGCGCAGAATCTCTTGTTGTCTATTGAATGATGCAGTGGGATAAGTCGCTAACAGTGCGAGTGAAGCGTAAAACTTAAAAATAGGAACAACCATGATCCCCATGTTGGCTTGTTCATATTTTTCAGCTAAAGCAACGTTGGCAAGGGAATCGGAGTAATCTCTAAATAAGTAACACAGCATGGTTTTTGCCAAATAGACTCCAAAAATGGCCATCCCATAATTCGTTTTAAGCAAATGGGGTAATGTCGTTTCTTCATTAAAAGCATCACCCATTAAACGCTCATTCTTTGAATGACTATCTTGTAGGTTCAATACCAGTTGTTTCCATATATTGATATAAACCAGCTGATAGCTCTGTTTGATAGACGTCAGTAGCTTAATCAACTTTGAGAGTTTCTGATTAGCAAAATCCAGTTCTTCTCCTACCCAAAAAATATAACTGCCCTGCTGCATAGCGGCAATACCCGCATATTCTAAATCGCCCATTTCAAGGCCGCTTTGAATAGCGTCTTGCAATCCTTCGATACTTTCTCGCGCATGTTTTTTCCAATAAGTGACGGTAACGTGAGTACTTGTTAATACCTTCGCTTTAAATTCTTTAGCCTCTGTTTTATCTACTAAACGGGTAGCCAGTTGCACAGCTTGATAGCCAGATTCAAAATCTGCCAAGATGACACAGAGAAGTGAGCCATAATTAGAATAACCATAGGCTGAGAATAAAGAATTGCCATAGTCAAAGGAAAGTTTAACCATCGTAAAGATGACCTGTGGAAACAGTTCTGGTGCAACAGTATAAATGGGAGAAATTGAGAAATTCAAGAATTGCATGGCTGCCAGTTTATCGGGTGCCGTCATTTCAGGCAGTTTGTAACAAGCATCAAGATTCACTTGGGGGGGGGCTTTTTCCAACTGCACACCCAACAGTTCTAAGACTTCCAACGCGGTATCTAATGCGGTTTGGATTTCGTTTTTAGCCATGTATAAACGGATAAGAACCTCATAAATCCTGAGTTTATTTTTGAGCGTTTCAGCGTGTTGCAAAACCACCTGAACAAGGGTTTCAGTTTGCTCAAAATGCGTACTTAATAATTCCGCTTCAGCGGTTTCCACGTAGAGGTTAAGTGTCAGAACATATTCAGTCTGCCAACTGTCTTTTGCCAAGAGATTTCGTCCCGCATTAAGGTAGTTCAGTGCCGGTTCATAAGCCATCGCTACTTTGGCTTTTTGAGCAGCCCTTAAATTCAGTTGGGCAATCTCATACTGCTTACTTTGATTTTGAGCCAGTGAAATACCTAAATTAAGATGATCAACGATCTCAAAAAGAGTGTTTTCTCGGTTGGGCGTATTATCTAACAATAAATGTCCAATTTGCCAATGAATAAATGATTTATTCGCATCGGCTATCAAGGAATAAGCGGCTTGTTGCACCCGATCATGTTGAAATTTAAAAAGCGTATTAACCTCACACTTTTCCACCTTTTCCCGTTGTTTATAATGCGCATCTAAGGCTTCAAGTAAGCCTTCTTCTATGGCTTGCCAAAGATGATCTAAAGTATCAAGTTGGCTGTGTTGATAAATGATGGATAAGGTTTTTAAATCAAATGAGTTACCGATGCAGGATGCTAATTTCACCACTTCTAGTGTTTGGATTGGCAATTGTTTGATTTTACTCGCCATTAATTCAACGACATTTGAAGTCATATCAAGCGCGGCAATTTTATTGATATCCCATTGCCAGTCTTGGGTTTTGATCTCAAATACCAACAAGGCTTGTTGATACAAGGACTTTAAAAATTCGTGAGTAAAAAAAGCGTTGCCTTGCGTTTTCTGATAAACTAAATAACTCAAGGATTGGGTTGAGAGAGGTTGACACATTAAGGCTTCTGCAATTAACGTGTTAACATCCTCTTTTACGAGATTTTGTAATGAAATCGTGTTGAGCAACGCGCCAAATTTTTGCAACTCTTCTACTGTCATGACTAACGGATGATGTGCATCAACTTCATTATCTCGATACGCGCCCACTATCAAAAAATAACGACTATCCGTATCCGTCATTAATGTTTTGATCAAATTCAGCGAGGCTGAATCAGCCCATTGCAAATCATCAATGAATAACACCAGTGGATGATCTTTTTGACAAATGGCTCGGAAAAAGTTTTGAAACACCAGATTAAAACGATTTTGTGCCTCGGTGGGGCCGACTTGAACGACGGGCGGTTGTACCCCAATCACTAATTCTAATTGCCCAATCACATCGATTAATATTTGTCCATTGGGGCCGACAGCATCCAGGATTTTATCGCGCCATTGCTTTAATGCCTCCGCGCTTTCGGTGAGCAAATATTTGCAAAATTCATTAAACGCTTGGCTGATGGCGAAATAGGGTATATTGCGCTGATATTGGTCAAATTTACCAGCGGCAAAATAACCGTTCCTTGAAGTCATGGGTTTGTGGACTTCATGCACTAAAGCCGTTTTGCCTACTCCAGAATAACCGGCCACTAACATCATTTCCCCAGCACCTTGACTGATACGTTCAAAGGCTTGCAATAAGCTGTTGACTTCGTTTTCACGGCCGTAGAGTCTTTGTGGGATTTGAAAGCGGCCTGAAAAGTCGTTTTGGGCTAATTTAAAGGCCTCGATTTTGCATATTGTATCAAGTTGATGTTGACATTGTTCCAAATCGGCCTTGATTCCAAAGGCCGATTGATAACGATCTTCAACATTTTTTGACATCAATTTCATCACGATATCGGAAACAATGCGTGGCACATCGGGATTGACTTCATAAATCGGTGTAGGTGTTTTGGCGATCTGGCAATGGACTATTTCCAAGGCACTGTCCGATTCAAACGGCAACTTTCCGGTCAAAAATTCATAGAAAGTCACACCTAATGAATATAAATCCGTGCGATAATCAAGGGCACTATTCATGCGCCCAGTTTGTTCGGGAGAAATGTAGGCTAAAGTCCCTTCAAGTTGTTCTGGATTTTTGAGAGTTGGCATTTCACGCGGTAAGCGGCTGGCAATGCCAAAGTCGATGATTTTCAATTGGTTGGCTGCCTTATTCCAAACGATATTAGCGGGATTGATATCCTTATGGATAACGTTAGCCGCATGAATTTGGCCCAAAGCATCGGCGATTTTTATGGCTAGGGGGAGAAATAAAATTTCCACTTTCTCCCGCTCCCCTAGGCCTTTGATAAAGGAAAGCAATGCGGAATTTAAAGCTTCACCACCAAAATCTTCCAAAACGATGATCAAAGTATTTTGGTATTTTTCAAGGCCGTATGTTTTGATAACGCTATCAAGATTAAGGCATTTAATAATGTCATACTCTTGGCGATAGCGCGTCAATTCTTCGGGTGTGGGGTAGTCTTCTTTTAGTTTTTTGAGGATAACCGGTTGATTATCTTCTTTTCTAACCCCACGATAAACGACGGAATTAACACTCTCATAAATTTGTGTGCTAATTTGATAATGAGGTAAAGTTAACATAATTAGTTATCCGTTATCCGTTATCAGGCTTTAGTTGGAGGCGATAACAAAGGTTCGCCCTAGGGTGGTAACAAAGCGCTTTTTTTTTTACCGTCTATTTAGCTTAGCTCAGCACACCGAAGTTTTATGTTGGTTTTATGTCAAATGCAACTGGTGTTTTAGAGATTGAAAAAATAAACGCTAAAAACGCTAAAGACGCTCTGTGTCAAGAAAAAATGCAATTTTTGCGTCTCTTGCGTCTCTTGCGTCTCTTGCGTTATAAATAATATTGACATAAAACTAGCATGAAACGAAAACCAGCAATTTCTAAACCTCCTGACTATTCTTAAAATTCTTAAAATGGTGAATAATGACTACTAAAATGAATGACACAGAACCGCTTATCAAAATTCGAGGCCTTCGTTTTGCGCGAGGCAATCGCTGGATTTTTGATGATATTGATATAGACATACCACGCGGTAAAATAACAGCGATTATGGGGCCCAGTGGCACCGGTAAAACCACCTTGTTGCGTTTAATAGGCGGACAACTCAGGCCGCACGCAGGTAGTGTAGAAGTGGATGGCTTAAACGTGCCCAATTTGAGAACCAATGATCTCTATATTTTGCGTAAACGCATGGGCATGTTATTTCAAAGTGGTGCCTTGCTAACAGATATCAATGTGTTTGAAAACGTCGCATTCCCTATACGTGAACATACCCAATTGCCAGAATCATTGATTCGTCATTTGGTATTGATGAAACTGCACGCAGTCGGATTGCGCGGCGCGCGTGATTTGATGCCAAGTGAATTATCAGGCGGCATGGCGCGACGAGTGGCTTTAGCAAGAGCTTTAGTTTTTGATCCCATGATGATCATGTACGATGAACCGTTCACCGGACAAGACCCTATTTCAATGGGGGTTTTAGTCCGTTTAATTCGTTCTATTAACGATGCTTTAGGCTTAACCAGCGTCATTGTTTCACATGATGTGCATGAAACAGCAGAAATAGCCGATGTGATTTATGTGATATCGAACGGTAAAGTGGTTGGCACGGGATCGCCAGAAGCGTTAAAAAAGAGTGACTCTGCTTGGGTGAAGCAATTTATCAATGCCGAATCCGACGGCCCGGTACCTTTTCATTATCCCGCACCTGAATACTATGAAGACTTGTTAGGAGACGCAACATGCTAAATCAATTTCAATACTTAGGCAGTAGCGTTTTAAACAGCTTTGAACGTTTAGGGCGTGGACACCTCTTTTTTATGCACGTACTGGCAGGGATACCTGGCTTATTTTTGCGTCCCCGTTTAGTGATAGCCCAAGTGTATGCCGTCGGCGTACTCTCATTAAGCATCATTCTCGTCTCCGGATTTTTTGTAGGCATGGTATTAGGCTTACAAGGCTATAATACTTTAGTGAACTTTGGCGCGACAGAATCATTAGGTGTCGTCGTCTCCTTATCATTAGTCAGAGAATTAGGCCCCGTGTTAACCTCATTATTATTTGCCGGCCGCGCCGGATCAGCTTTAACGGCAGAAATAGGTTTAATGAAGGCCACCGAACAGTTATCCGGTATGGAAATGATGGCTGTCAATCCACTCAAGCGCGTAGTCGCCCCTCGTTTTATCGCCGGCGTGATTTCTATGCCCATATTGGCAGCGATTTTCAGCACAGTAGGTATATTGGGCGGGTATTTGGTTGTCGTTCAATTATTGGGAGTAGATGCGGGGGCCTTCTGGTCTCAAATGCAAGATAAAACGGATTTTGTAGATGATATCCTAAACGGCGTGTTCAAAAGCATCGTTTTTGGGATCGTCGTCAATTGGATAGCCGTATTTGAAGGTTATGATTGCACACCGACATCAGAAGGCGTAAGCCGAGCCACCACG
>JAYQWI020000103.1:0-23095 GCA_035871815.2 Candidatus Parabeggiatoa communis | reverse complement strand
GCCTTAATCAGCGGAGCCGTACTTTTCACAATTTCCTTCGTTTTTGCTGACAGTTCAGCTGCCATAATAATATTTACCTCTATTCAGTTATCAGTTATCAGTTATCAGTTATCAGTTATCAGTTATCAGTTATCAGTTATCAGTTATCAGTTATCAATAACGATTGATCAGATCAATTTTATTTGACAATCTATAAACAAATTATAATAACCATTTAATTAATACTAATGGGTTAAGCAGCCATTTTGGCATACAGTGCTTTTTCTCGTTCAATGAGAATATCGGCCAAAAACCAATAGGCCTCTTTCCAAGCCGCGGCGATTTCATCTGTGATGGTATCACCTAAAACATCTACCATGGCTTGTAATAAAGAGTCTGCCACAATGGGATAATGTTCAGGCTTCACTTCGGTGTTGATATGATGCTGAGCAATTTTATCCAGGGCCCCTTCTAATGCCGGCAAATTATCAATGTTTTCGCTATAAGCGATAATTGAACGCGCTAGAATTTCATTCTGATTATTTGGGGCATTGACAAATAAGGGCTTAAGCTCTGGATGGTTTTTGAACATGAGCTCGTACATTTTGGCTGTCACAGCATCGCCTTTGTTTTTCAAAAGCGGTGCTGTACTCTTTACAATTTCTTGAGTGCCAGCTGTGAGTCCAGCCATATTTAAAATACCTCCGTCCAAGGTTGAGTCAGTGTCTCACTATTGATATAGTTCACTATTCTGGTAATAAAAATAGGGTATCAATTCTTCAGTCAAAATGGCTTTAAACGCATGAAAAATAAGAACTTTTCAAATACCAAATTGATATTTGACGCACCCTTTTGACTTTGAGTATTAATACTATATCAAATTGTGACGGCTTATTCTAATCAACTGATATTAATTGTCAAGTATTTTTTTGATCTAAAAAACAGTATTTGTGAATATTAATAAGTAATAATATTCTGTTGTGTTGATTGAAATAATATCGTAGAGACGCGATGCTTCGCGTCTCTAAAATCACCCAATAACGTCGTCTCGACGCGATGCTTCGCGTTTCTAAAATCACCCAATAACGTCGTCTCGACGCGAGGCATCGCGTCTCTACAATAACCCAATAACCGACTAGAGACGCTTCGCGGCGCAAATCTACTGTCATTGGTAATATAATAACGACATCAAATTGATATAATTTTGCGAAGGTATTGTTAAAAAATAGGGGAATAGGCGATAAATCGCCTACTACAAACCGACTTCAAACCGACTTTACTTTTTGATCCGTTTCTCTGCCATTTCTAGGCTTTCAATGTGTACAGAAGGCGGTTCTGAAAAATTATTGCGTACCAATTCAGAATCGACTAATGAATCAATGCTAAAACCTAAGCCATGACAGTTCATACACACTCCCCTGATCATTTTTTGATTGGGGCGTAAATTGAGGTTTTGGTTGTGCTGTACAACTGTCCGTTCTATGCCATTTTGTTTGATGACTTCTCTGGGTAAGTGGCAAGTCGCGCAGGAAATACCGGAACCTTTAGCGGCCTGTCCTTTCATTTCTTCACTCCAAACCCGAAAATGGGAAGAAGCTTTATAAGCACGGCTATGATCGTCGGCGTGACATTCGAGACAAGCGTCTACGGCGGCATGACGTGCATCGGTATTGAATTGATGATCTTGATGACAAGACGTACAATTCAATTCTTTATGAACGTCTTTTTTCATCGGTTGTCTCGCCATATCGGTTGTCATGGGTGACAAATTCTCGGCTAAACGCATACCATGCCGTCCGGCTAGGAAACCAGAGACTTCTAAATCATGGCAAGTTTCACAGGCACGGTGATCCGCTTTATCGACCCAAACGGGTGTATTCGTTTCAGGTTGCTCGACACCATGACACCCCATACAATTAATGCCCGCATTGGCATGGCTACTGGCAATCCAATCTTCACCTTTTTTCAGATCAACCCCTTCAGGCGCATCTTGATCAACCATCGTGAGCGGTTTTAAGGGATATTTGGGATCAAGGCGATAAATTTCCCTGAAATTACGCCCTATTGTTACTGGGTTGCCAAGCGTATCGGCTTGGTGCAGATTTTTGACCAGAAAATCTTCATAAAGGGCTGTATTGTCATGGTAATTATGACAATCAGTACACTCATTAAATGGCATCCCTTCATGACTTGGTCTATCTTCTACCAGATTTTCATGGCAGTAAATACAATAATCAGGGGGTAAAGTGACTCCAAACTTGCGCGTCATGCCAGGACGATGTTCGACATGACAAGTGATACATTTCAAGGCATCTAGCTGCTCCAGCATATCAGCATTACGTGGATCGAGAAATTTGCTTTCCGGATGGGAATCATTAGCTGCCTCTAATTCTGTTGCGTGACATTCTAAACAGGTTTCTTGTTTCACACCATCAAAAGTGGTATGGCACGCTTCACAAGCCATTTCGATTTGATAATGGCCATGCGTTGTTTCCCCAGGCAAAAAAGAACTTTTATCTTGCCCTAGTAAGGAAGTGGTCAAATAAACGCTCAATACTAGCGTTACCAATATCCAGCTTGCCCAAAGGATGACTTGTTTAATGTTCATCCAAGTCCATAGTAATAATTTATCTATATACATGATTTTATTCATTTTTTAATAAAAGGACAAGCCTAAAGAATTACCCCTACCATAAGGGGCAACTATAAATAGATTGCCCCTACCTTTATGGGGCAACTTTGTAGGGGCAATTCCTTGTGCTTGCCCTAAAAGAGAAACTAGAAAGGGGAAGGTGGAAAACGTAAAGTATGTCTCAATGTGTTTTTTTCCCTTGTGTTGTTTTGTGTCGTTTTCCCCTTTTCCCCTGGCTTTCTTCTTCCTCACAGTCAACAGACTGAGGTTCGGTATATCCTATAACGCCTAAACACCTATAACGCTTCAACATCTGTAATGCTCTACCCTTTAGAAATAGTAAGCTAACACAATATGGATAGCAACCAAAACCGGTAAGGGCCAAACAATCGCAATATGGGCGTTTTTGAACCACGTTTTGACTCTGTAAGTTGTTGTGACTTCGGGCAAACGATTTTCAAGAAAAGTCATCACGCCAACCACTGAACCGATGATTAATGCGCCTAAAAAACTCACCATTAACAAAAAGTTAAAGTGTTCTCCGGCCGTCATCCCGGTATGGAGAAATAACAGCACCAAAGCCAGTAAAGCTGTGCCCAAGTGCATGATACGCCACCATGCAAAATTGCCAGTACGGATTTTTTTCCAACGTTTGCGGAAAGACATCGTCATACCAATCAGCGTGAGCGTCAGCATAGAATAGCCTGTCACCTGTTTCAAAATATTGTCTGTCCACAGTTTGTCTATTTGCCAAACGGATTCTACGCTAGTTGAATAGGGCAGCTGCCCCAGTGTCATAAATAACAAACCAAGCACAAAGGTTAATAAAGAGCCAATCAATAACATTTTAGCCCCGGCCAGTTTTGGCAAAGCTGCCGTACTACCGCCAGCGGGAACAAATTGTTCCGTTTTGATTTGTTGAGTCGGTACCTGTGCGGCCTGTAAATGGGTACTGATTGCATTTTCAAAAGGTTTGGGGCCACAAATATAAAAAGTCGCCTTGGGATAGTTCTGCACTATCTGTTTCACATCCTCGCCTTGGAGAAAGCCCTGTTCACTCGTGGCCCGTAAGTTGACATGAATATTGTCTCGCTTATTGGAAACCTCCATAAATTCATTGGGATAGGCGAATTGATCACGGCTTTGAGCAGAATAATCAATATGTAGCAAACGATCACTGTTCATGTTATGCAAGGTGCGTAATATCGCCAGTGACGGTGTGGCCCCTATACCTCCGGCAAAACAAACGGCAGGTGTTTCCTCTTCCAAAGACATATAATACTGGCCTTGTGCCTTAGAAACCCGCACCGAGGAATTGGTATTCAATTCATCATGCAGCCAACGAGAAAAGAGGCCATGTTCTTCTCGTTTCACGCTAATCTCATAATAATCGGTTTGCCCAACATGGGAAGTGAGGGTATAAGTCCGTTGTACCCAGTGGCCAGCAATTTGTCCCTCAATCCGAATATGTTGCCCTGGTAAATGAGGAGAAACGGGCGCATTTCGGGGACGAAAACGAAATGATTTCACGTCACGAGTCACGGGCAACACGGCGACAATCTCAACCGGCTCCATATCGGAACGTCCAACAATTTCAGCTAACAAAGGGGCACATGAACCGCAAACGCGCGAAGCACCAGTGCGCTCTGCCAATTTTTCCACCGTATCACAATCGTCAGCGACAGCTTTATTCAATACGCCCCGTGTTACTCCGGTACATTTACAAATAATCGCATTAGATTTAAAACTCTCTCGTTCTTGTTCTAACCAAAGTTCACCTTTTTGTTTAAACAAGGCCAATTGCCAAGGCCAAACGTGCTCACTTCGGATGATCAATTGATGCACACGCCCCAAATCAGGCCATTCACCAATCGTCGTCATGCCAACCAACAGGCCTTTTTCATAGAATAATTCGCGACGTACCCCTTTACCTTTATAGATAATAGGCTTATCTAAGCTCGCTCCCAACTTCGTGACATCAAAAACGGGTGCATCAACGACTTTCGTTGAGATGATTTTCTTGCCTGAAAAATGGTACATCGTCGTGAGGCTGTCCATATCCATAAATTTACTGGTATGGAACGTGATCAACCCCTTTAAGCTGGCAACACGCAATGGCCCCTCGGCCGTCACAGTAATCGCACGCGGTTCATTCCGAATCAAGGCTACTTCGCCAAAATATTGGCCTCGGCATAATAGCGCCACTAATTTTTCAGTTTTGCCCTCCTTTTTAGTCACTTTTGCCATACCCGACAAGATCAGATAAAAGCGGTCAGCAACATCGCCCTCTTCAAAAATGACACCCCCATCATCAAATTTGAGTTCATCCAACCATTCAACGCTTTCTTCACCGATAGGCAATGATCGAAATAAGGAAGACTCTTTGATCAAATCATGGCGAACATGATCCGCTTCTCCCTGTGGGGTTGCTGGGCCATGAACATGGCCAACATCAGGCCATTCACCAAAGGCCGTAATACCCACCAAGGGGCCAATTTGAAAAGCTAATTCATCAATACCATAATGTTTATAAGCGATTGGTTTGCCCTTAGCCGCCTTTTTATCCTCAGGTATCTTGTACATCGCTGACAGGCTATCCATGATCGCAAATTGATCGCTATCATCATGTTTAATAGCCCCCTTATAACAATTAACGCGCAAGTTGCCCTCAGCGGTAACCGTCACTGGGCGGGGTTCGTTGCGAATCAGGGCCATTTCTCCAAAATATTGGCCCCGACTTAAACGCGACACTAATTTTTCACGGCCATTTTTAGTTTTCGTGACTTTAGCAACCCCGTCAAGGATTAGAAAAAACTGATCGCCAACATCTCCCTCATTAAAGACAATTTCCCCCTCTTTAAAGTGTTTTTCCGCCAACCATTCCATACCCCCATCGCCAAGCAGTGAGGTGCCCGCTTGGGCCGACTTTTTTTCGCGATCACGACGTATTTTGTCTTCATTAATTTCTCCCAATTGGGATTCAAGAGCACTTTGTTGAGGAACAAGCGCACGAAAATCAGCAAAGGCAATTTTTAACAATTCAGTCGGCTCTGCGGCAACGACGCTGATATGTCGTTTATCTTCAGTACGACCCGCTAAAATGGCCTGTTCACCAAAACACTCACCCGTATTAAGGGTAGCCAACATAATCGGCTGGCCTTCCTCAGTGGTGGTCAAAACCCGCACCGCCCCCGATTTAATCACATACATGGAATGGCCAACATCCCCTTCCTCGAAGATAACGTCATCTGTATTGACATTAAGCGTCTTTGCACGAGCTAACAATTCCTGTTGCTTTTTATCAGTCAAAGACTTTAATATAGGAATATTACAGCGCATTGACTGTTCTTTTGGCGCGTCTATCATTATAATTTCTCCGCATTTTGGTAGTGCTTACAAAGCGATGCCGATATTAAAAATCAATAAGTTATTGTTTTCATTTGCGTTTAACCGTTTCACGGGCGCTTTGAGCCGCTTTGAACAGCGGCGGCCTTTAAGACACAAATCTTTTAAATCAGCTACATTGGTTTGTAGGCACTACCCGCATTATCATATAAACTAATACTTATCGTTTGTGTTATATATACTGAAATATAAGTCTATATTCGGCTAATCATTGTAATAATGTAGAAATTTTTTTACAAACCCATTAGCCTATAAAAAGGCGTGATAGATTTTTATCAATACAAACTGTCAAGGTAGATAAGTTTTATAATGTATTGATTTATATCACGATTTTGACATTTGTCTTTGACAAAACGATATATATTGAAACGGACTTAAAAAGGGTTAAAATGTAGAGACGCGATGCTCGCGTCTCAAAACATCGCCTCGAAACGACATCGTCTCGCGTGTCAAGACATCGCCTCGCATGAGACGCGATGGATCGCGTGTCAAGACATCGCCTCGCATGAGGCGCGAGGCATCGCGTCGAAACGACATCGCGTCGAAACGACAATCCGTTCAATCCGAAATTTAATTATCTTATTTGCTATTAAGAGGTTTTGACATGGCTGAAGCGTATAAAAAATATAAATGTGTTATTTGTGGTTTGGTTTACGATGAAGCGGACGGTTGGCCCGATGATGATATTGTAGCCGGAACGCGCTGGGCCGATGTGCGAGAAGATTGGGTGTGTCCTGATTGTGGTGTGGGGAAATCGGATTTTGAGATGCTAGAAGAATAAGAAGTGATATGACAAGGTAGTCATAACAACAAGGATTACATACGAACAAAAATTGAATGAAAGTGACAAGGATTGTTATTTATTAATAAAGGATTAAATAGTCATTTAAACAGTAACGCAAAGTGATTGTATATAAATAAAGAATTAAATAGTCATTCATTCCTTTTTATATACAATCCTTGTGGTTACTTGTCGATAGCACTACCCAATCACAACCCCCAATAATTGACGCACATTTTCAATCCCCTGTTTTAAAGTCGCTTCAATCTCTGTCATCGTAATCTGTGCCGATCCACGCCCCGCAGCCGGATTAGCCACAACCGCACAAGTGGCATAACACAGTTCCAATTCACGCGCTAAAGCCGCTTCAGGCATACCCGTCATACCAACAATATCACAACCCTCTCTTTCCATGCGATTAATTTCGGCCGCCGTTTCCAAACGAGGGCCTTGTGTCGCGCCATACACACCTTGAGAATGGACTTTAAAATCGAATGACTCGGCGGCCTTCAATAATTGCTCACGCAATTCATCACAATAAGGCTGCGTAAAATCAATATGTGTCACATGATTGAACTCGTCAGCAAAAAAAGTCTGTTCGCGTGAATAAGTATAATCAATCATTTGATGAGGGATCACCAAATCCTTGGGCCGCATCTCAGGATGAATGCCCCCAACCGCCGCCACCGCAATCACCGTTTTAATCCCTAAGGCTTTGATACTCCAAATATTAGCCCGATAATTCACTTTATGTGGCGGAATGTTATGCCGCACCCCATGCCGCGCCAAAAACACAAGCGATTTCCCACAATAAGTCCCATGAAAAAGTGGGCTAGACGGCTCACCATAAGGCGTATTCAACATTTCCCGATCAGTGATTTCCAAGCCAGCCAACTTAGTCAATCCCGTACCACCAATAATGGCTAATTCGCTCATAAATATTTTCCATAAGTGTTTGGCGATTGATTTATCGCCTACAAACCATGCACCGCATAAATCCCTGGAACATAACGCAATTGACCTTGATAATCCATACCATAACCAAAGACATAGCGATTGGGCACCGTCAATCCCGTAAAATCGGCTTGTTGTAAACCCGGACGATTATCAAGCTCTTTTTCAACCAAAACCGCAGTCAAAACCTGATGCGCCCCTGCTTCTTTACAATATTTAACAATCGCTTGCAAAGTCATACCTTCATCTAAAATATCATCCATCACCAAAACAGTACGGTTTTCTAAACTAATAGTGGGGTATTTCATCCAATGTAAATCACGCCCACTCGTCGAGCCCCGATAACGGGTAGCATGAATATAATCAATTTCTAAGGGAAAATCCAAAAGCGGCAACAATTGTCCGCTAAAAATTAACCCCCCAATCATAACACTCAAACACACAGGATAGTGATCAGACAAACGCTGCTGGATATCGACAACCATATTATCCAAGGCCACTGACACCTCGTCAGAAGCGTATAACAGATCCGCCTTCGCCAATACATTTTGAATTTCTTCGATACTCAATTGATTTTCCATATTTTTTAGTCCGGTTTTTTGAGTCGATTAGCCTGACTTATATTGTTGAATAGAGAGCGAATACTTTTAAGAACTTTTATATCTATATACATACGATTTCATGTAGAGGCTGCCCGATAATAAAATCAGTGAAGTTTAATTTTATACTTGGAAGCTCGATTTTCGTCCAAATTTATTTTTCTGTTCTTGGAGTGCAAAATTTATTTTGCTTCTTTATATTTTCGTTCCAAATTTATTTTGCGAAAACCAAAATTGATAATAACCCTTTTTTTGGGAATGCGCCCTTTTTGGGGTGAGCCAAAAATAGAGGTCGATATCGGGGCTTTGTGAGTGATTTTGGATTATTCAATTCATTTATCATTCATCATTCTAAATTGAAGTTCAATCTATGACGGTTCTGAGTATAACGACAAGGCATTATAAAAAACGGAGCTATTTAATGATCACGTTTTTACATTGAAATGGTGGGTAAGAAAAAGACAAAGTCACCTACATTGAAACGGTGGGCAACAAAAACACATTGCTCACCCTACAGTGAACTTTATTTTTCGACTAAAACAACATGCAAGCGTCTGGGCCCATGTGCCCCTAATTGTATTGTTTGTTCAATATCTGCCGTGCGCGAGGGGCCGGTGATAATATTCACTGTGCGCGGTATGGGTTGTGCGCGGAGACGTGTCCAAACCTCTTCCATAAACGCTACCAGATTATCTTTATATAAAATAACAATATGATTATCGGGCAAAAAATTCAGCGTTGTCGGGCTGGCAAGACTGGAGAGCAAAACGAGGCTACCGGTTTCTGCAATACCGGCAAACGCACAGCTCACACTCACGACATCATCAGCCTGCGCGGCGCGGTAAGCAAGCTGCAATTTATTAGGCCAAGGTAGTGTTTTTAAACGGCTATCGACAACCAACTTTTCAGGTAACTGCTGCTGTTGCAAAAAATCCAAAACGACAAAAGGAATATCCTTAATATTAGGAATCGTTTCAAATGTGCCAGCGACTTTCTCCAATTGTTGGATAAATTGAGGAATTAAAGCCTGTTTCAAAACCGGTTGCTCATGCACGGGATGGTGAGCTAAACGCGCCTCTAAGCTTTGAAGCGTGTTAGCTTCCAATTGATGATATCCTAATGACTGACGGATATTATTTAAAATGGTATTACGGGATTGATTCATCATCAGTTATGAATGATTAGTCTGTTATCATCTTTATAAGTGGAAGCTTTCGCGATTGAAAAATAAATAAACGCGCTTTAACGCTAAAGACGCTAAAGAGGTTCTTTCTCAAAGATTTGCGTCTCTTGCGTCTCTTGCGTTTTTCATTGAAAAATAGAACAATCGTTTTTTTAAGAATAGGCTATAGGGCTTTAGCCATAAGCGCCAGCCTTAGAATTTGTACAATCCCCCCACTGAAAACACATTTTCGTCGCGATAATCATTATCGCTGTCAGTTTGGCGATAACCTGCAAAAATGTGGGCATTCTTTGCCAAATGATACTTGGCACCCAAAGTCCAGCTCAGGGCATCTTCTTCTAAGCGTTTACCATCGATATCGGTGAGTCTGAGTTTTTCGTCAATGTCAGACTTGTAGTTTGCAACCCAACCTGCGAGGGTGATGTTGTGTATCCGGTAATCAAAAGAACCGATGATGTATTTTCCACCATCTGGGTTATTATCGAAGGCCCCCAGTTCACCATCTTCGTATTGAAGCGCCAGTTTGAGTCCAGGTATCACTTTATAGCTGGCACCGATTTTCCAATTGCGGTATTTATCGTTATTCCACTTATTCCCGCCTGCTGCCAGTTGGTTATCCCCTTGATCAAGATAAGCGCCAAGCAGCCAAACGCTCATATTGTCCGTGGTGTATTTAAGTTCAGCATTCCCACCACTTTTGTCAGCATCGTCATCGGCCATGATTTGTACCCGAGCATTAACCTGCCCAAATGTGACACCCAGTTCTAATGCGCCTGGTATGTCACTGCTGTGTACTAAACCCGATGTGTCGATACCCTTGCCGGGATTAATGCCGACTTTTCCGGTATCTATATCTTTGACAACTAAACGTTGATCGCCGGCATCATTCCAGTTCCAATGAACCTCGTTGTGTCGGCCACCTGACATACCGCCGCCGCTACCACGGGCCTGCATAGAGGTGTAAATCCACGGATCAATCAGCCCTTTAGCGTGTCTGTAGGCACCTCGTAATTTGCCATATTTAAGTTGGAAAAAGTCGTTTTTCAAACCAAACCAAGCTTCAAGCCCTGGGCCTAAACCCGTATTATTAGTTGTGTGAAAAGTGGTACGATAACGCGCATGGGGTATCAAACCGCCAGCCAGTTTTTGATCATTCAGATCAAAGTCGAGGCCGATGAGGTTAGGGCCATCGTTAAGAATGTTCCCGTAGCGATCTCTTGTCAGCGTTTGACGACCCATGTCATCCGATTTTTGCGTAAAACTGAGATCATTGGCCATATTGCCTCTAACCAAATCCTCATTTCCTTCAGCATATTCGACACTGGCTGCTTCAGCGCCGATTTGACCATAGAGCTTGATATCAGCATGGGTGACGAGGGGCGTTGCCAGTACGGCTGTGACAGCTAATGAGAGTACCTTTTTAGTCATGAAATGCTACCTTTATGAGTTAGTGAACCGTTGTTGTCGGGTGGGCATGTTGCCCACCATTGTGTTATCCGTTCTGTTATCAGGTATTAGCGGGGTATTGGGATTGCGGGGGATTTATAAGATAACTGATAACTGATAACTGATAACTGATAACTGATAACTGATAACTGATAACTGTTATAAAGTCATTTTTGCGATAATCCAACATTGATTGTCAGTATTCTGCGGCATTTCTTGAAGAATTTTATCCGTCTCTTCTGACACGGTGAGTACTTTTCCAGTTTGTTTGCATTGAATCACAAAACTCTCATCTGAGGCAGGCATTAACTTCCATTTTTGATTGTCAACACCGTGGCATTGATGTTGATAAATATCCTTCTTGTTTTCCTTCGTTTTTGATGAAACATCTAAGCACTTTTGAGTTCTAACCGAAAAGATGTGGTAGTAGCCCTGATCGACACCACCTAGTTGTTGAAAGTGCCATTGTTGATTCCGTCCACCACGATAAATGTCTTGACTGATCGGTGTCGTCGTATTTTTTGATGAACCTTGGAGGCATTTCCCACTGCTAACTGATTTAATGATGTAGAGGGTTGTGGGTTGTATTTGTTCTTGATCTTCTTGATGTTCCTGTGTTTGTGAACTTTCAGAGTTGGCTGCTGTTAGTTCATTTAAATTGCTCTTCGTTTCTTCAAGAGATTGTTCTCGTTTTTGACGTTGCTCTTCTTCAAGGTGTCGTTGCTCCGATATCAGCGCCACTTCACGCTGAGTGTCTTGTAAAGACTGTCGTGCCTGTTCATGTTGCGCTTGCTCTTGCCTGAGTTGTTCAGACAACTTGTCTAATTCGCCGTTGCTGTCTTGTAAAGACTGCTCTGCCTTAAGACAAGCTTGTTGTTCTTGCTGATATTGTTCAGACAACTGTTCCAACTCACCTTTGCTGTCTTGTAAAGACTGCTCGGCCTTAAGACGTTGCGCTTGCTCTTGCCTGAGTTGTTCAGATAAGCGATCCCATTCGCCTTTACTGTCTTGTAAAGACTGCTCGGCCTTAAGACGCTCTTGTTGTTCTTGCCGATATTGTTCAGACAAACTGTCCAATTCACCTTTGCTGTCTTGTAAAGACTGCTCGGCCTTAAGACGCGCTTGTTGTTCTTGCCGATATTGTTCAGACAAACTGTCCAATTCGCCTTTGCTGTCTTGTAAAGACTGTTCGGCCATTTGACGATGTTGCTGCTCTTGTCCATACCGTTCAGACAAGGCATCCAATTCACCTTGACTGTCTTGTAAAGACTGTTGGGCCTCTTGACGATGTTGTCGTTCCTGGCTGAGTTCTTCAGAAATGCCCCTCATGGTTATCTTGGTTTTTCCGAAAAGATATAAGCTTATTCCTATTAAAACAATTAAAGCTAATAAACCTAACACTGATGCTATTAATAGCATTTCCATCATTTATACTCCCCGTTATTTATAAAGAAATTTTTAAGACATCAATTCATTATGGACAGAACTATTTTGTGGGTTTATACTGCACGAACATGAAAAAGTACAACGAGTCTTGTCGTAAATGAGAACAACTGTTTTGATTTAAAACATTTACGTTTCATACAGAAATACACTTAATTTTTATAAGGACTGACACATTGACAAATTAAATTAATTGATTATTCAAATGAGTTATAAATTTCCTGAAGCCTCAAAGTGAAATTTTTAAAACTGTAAAATCAAATCGTTATATTTTGGGTGCGTCAGTCTTATTTAATGAATGAAATGAATGATTCTATAAAAATCGTCCAACATATTAAATACGCTTGGATTTTGAACTCTAAAAAATAAATTCGTGCAGTGTCGTTGTACTTAACCTATATTTGAGGGCAAACTCTAATCTATTACCAAACCACGGCCGTTTTAACCCAAATCGTTGTTTGAAAAACGAATGATATTCCCTTATTAAAATCAATGATTTACTGTTTGAAATCACTATTAAGTAATACACTATCATTTTTTTTTTGAAAATGAATAATTATTTTTTTATAATTGTCTTTTTTCATATTGATGGCGATAATTATTCTGAGCCTCAATTTTTTTCAGTTATACTAAAGCAATTTGCAACAAGCTGAAACATAAGAAGGCATTATGATTCACTTTAAAACCGTTTTCTATTGACTTTCAATCCTTTAAAAATCTTACTAAAAATAAGGAATAAAGCTAATCCTTTGTATTTATTAGAATAGTGCCCGTCCAAAAATATTGGGGGGGTTATTAGGCATTAAAAAGCTAATAATGGATTAAATCATTTTTGAAAAGACAAGGCTATTAAATAAGGAAAGTGTGATTTCCCATTTTCTATTTCACGCAAAAGTTTCGCGGGTAAAAACTTTTGCGTCAAATCCTTAATAAACCTTTCCACTGAAAAACCGTTCTCTTAGTCAATATACCTTAACCACTCAAACGTCAGTATTCTAATACCAAGCTATCTCATTATCAAAGTGTGTTAAAATAAAATTTTCTATATCATCATCTCGGTATATAATGATGTGCTTATTTTTAATAGAATTGATAGTAGAAAACTGAACACCGTTCGACAACTGATAACAACCGTTATTTGCGTTTTAGAAATGAACGAATAGCTTTCAATAACCAATGCCATTCGTTTTTTTTAATTAACATGCAAGCCACAGGAGAAATAAATGCCTTCACGTAGAGAACTCGCTAATGCCATTCGTGCTTTGAGCATGGATGCAATACAAAAAGCTAATTCAGGGCATCCCGGTGCGCCAATGGGTATGGCCGATATTGCTGAGGTGTTATGGAACGATTACATGAACCATAACCCCAATAATCCTAATTGGGCTAACCGTGATCGGTTTATATTATCCAATGGGCATGGTTCAATGCTGATTTATTCGTTAGTCCATCTGACGGGCTATGATTTATCAATGGACGATATCAAGAATTTCCGTCAGTTACACTCCAAAACCGCAGGACATCCTGAATACGGTTATGCCCCTGGGGTTGAAACCACCACGGGGCCTTTAGGACAGGGTATCGCGAATGCAGTCGGTATGGCGATTGCCGAAAAAGTCTTGGGCGCTCAGTTTAATCGCCCTAATCATAATATTGTTGACCATTATACTTATGTCTTTTTAGGTGATGGTTGCATGATGGAAGGCGTTTCTCACGAAGCTTGCTCATTAGCCGGCACCCTGGGTGTGGGCAAACTGATTGCCTTTTATGATGATAATGGTATCTCCATTGATGGTGAAGTAGACGGTTGGTTTACTGATAACACACCACAACGTTTTGCCGCTTATGGCTGGCATGTGATTGAAAATATAGATGGTCATGATGCCGAGGCCGTCAAACAGGCCATAGAAGACGCACGGTCGCATAATGATAAACCGACTTTAATTTGTTGTAAAACCATCATCGGTTGGGGTTCGCCCAATAAACAAGGTAAAGAATCGTGCCACGGTGCCGCTTTAGGGACAGATGAAGTGGCCTTAGTCAGAAAAACAATCGGTTGGAAATCTCCCCCGTTTGAAATTCCTGACGATATTTATCAAGGATGGGATGCGAAAGATAAAGGCGCAAAATTTGAACAACAGTGGAATGAACAATTTTCGGCTTACGAAAAAGCGCATCCCGATCTTGCCGCTGAATTTAAACGCCGTTTAAGCGGTGAATTACCTGCGAATTTCTTAGAAAATGCGGATACTTTTATTTCCAGCGTGGATGCTAAGCAAGAAAAAATTGCCTCACGCAAAGCCTCACAAAATGCGTTGAATGGTTTTGGGCCCTTATTACCCGAATTGCTCGGCGGCTCCGCAGACTTGGCAGGCTCTAATCTCACCATTTGGAAAGGCAGTAAGGCTATCAAAACGCATCCAGATGGTAATTATATTAACTATGGTGTGCGTGAATTTGGCATGTCCGCCATTATGAACGGGATTTCTTTGCACGGCGGTTTTATTCCTTATGGCGCAACATTCCTCATATTTTCTGAATATGCGCGCAATGCCCTCCGCATGGCGGCATTGATAAAAACGCAATCTATTTTTGTTTATACGCACGACTCAATCGGCTTGGGCGAAGATGGGCCCACCCATCAACCGGTTGAACAAACGGCCACCTTGCGCTTGATACCGAATATGTCCTTGTGGCGGCCTTGTGATGCCGTTGAATCGGCAGTCTCTTGGAAAGTGGCGATTAAACGCAAAGAAGGCCCTAGCTGTTTGATCTTTTCACGTCAAAACTTACCACACCAACCCCGCACTGTAGAACAATTGGAATTGATTGAACGAGGCGGTTATATTTTGTCCGATTGTAACGGTACACCTGATGCCATTATTATCGCAACCGGATCAGAAGTTGAATTAGCAGTAGGTGCGGCTAAGGAATTGAATGAGAAAGGCAAGAAAATCCGCGTCGTGTCGATGCCAAGCACGGATGTTTTTGATGCCCAAGATGAAGGATACCGCGAATCGGTGTTACCGAGTAGCGTGATCAAACGGGTCGCTGTAGAAGCCGGTGTTAGCGATGGTTGGATTAAATATGTTGGTTTACAAGGCAAAGTGGTCGGTATCAACCGCTTTGGTGAATCAGCTCCCGCCCCAGAGCTTTTCAAGGAATATGGTTTCACAATAGACAATGTTGTTCAAACGGTTGAGACGATTCTTTGAACAAATCCCCCCCCTTTTTTTCCAAACTTATCTTTGAGTTTGGGTCAGAGTGCAAACTATTAGTTTGCGAATTGCATTTTTTTTAGACAACACAGGAGCAAATATTACATGGCAATAAAAGTCGCAATCAATGGCTACGGTCGTATTGGACGTAACATTTTACGTGCGCTCTATGAAGCTAACCGCACCAATGACATCCAAATTGTCGCCGTCAATGACTTAGGTGATGCCAATACCAATGTTCATTTGACCAAGTACGATACTGCACATGGGCCTTTTCAAGCTGACGTATCAGTGGAAGGCGATAACATGGTAGTCAATGGCGATAAAATTCGTGTCTTGGCTGAACGTGATCCCTCCAAACTGCCTTGGAAAGAGTTGGGTGTTGATGTGGTGCATGAGTGTACCGGTTTCTTTGCCAGTAAAGCTAAAGCCAGCGCTCATTTAGCGGGCGGTGCTAAAAAAGTCGTGATCTCAGCACCAGGCGGCAACGATGTTGATGCGACAATCGTTTATGGCGTGAATCACAAGGTTCTCAAAGCCAGCGACACCGTTATTTCTAATGCTTCATGCACCACGAACTGCTTAGCGCCGCTGATTAAACCACTGCATGACAAAATCGGTATCATGCATGGCTTGATGACAACGATCCATTCTTACACCAACGATCAAGTACTCACCGATGTTTATCATAGCGATTTACGTCGCGCCCGTTCTGCCACTCAGTCCATGATTCCTACCAAGACAGGTGCAGCCGCGGCAGTTGGTTTAGTCTTGCCAGAATTGAATGGCAAATTGGACGGTTTTGCCATGCGTGTCCCAACTATCAACGTGTCTGTGGTTGATTTATGCTTTGTAGCCGCTCGTGATACGAGCAAAGAAGAAATCGACAGCATTTTGAAGGCCGCCTCAGAAGGCGAATTAAAAGGCATACTGGCTTTCAATGATGGCCCATTGGTATCCGTTGACTTTAATCACACCACCGTGTCTTCTACTTATGACTCAACCTTAACCAAGGTAACAGGTGGTACATTGGTCAAAGTGTTGTCATGGTATGATAACGAATGGGGTTTCTCCAACCGGATGTTGGATACAACAGTTGCATTGATGAACGCTAAATAATTCTTTTTGATTGTATTTTGATTGTATATTAAGGCGGGAATTTTTCCCGCCTTTTTTTTGAGTAAAAAAAATGAAGGGCAGTGCAAGAGGAGTGTTTGCACTAGCAAAACTCTGATCGTAAACCCGTTAGAATTTGCGAATTGACGCAGGGTGGCTTTATCTATAAGTCCCTGAATTATTTATAACTATTTTAAAATGATGCCAACACATCTTATAAATCACGATTTATTGAAGTCCGTTTGAAATAGGCAGCATTGCAACCAGAAACAGCACTTTCATCTGTTCAAAAAAAAGAGATTAACCTTAACAATCAAAAATCCTTTATTATAAGCAATGCTTGTCGTTATGAGTTGTCGTTATTAACGATAAAATAGAAATGCACCCGTTTTCAAAAAAACGATCACCCTGAGCAAATTGATAATCAAAAAGCGCCATGACATAATAAATATAACAACATGAATACCAACACATTTTATTCAACACTGTCTCATTTGCCGCTATTACGAAAAAGCTATATTCTCAAAATCATGGCCATTGCGTGTTTCGGCCTCCTGCTGTTCCCTTGGCTCACGTTTTCTCTCTATCTTTTGGTTGATTCATCGTTGAATTTAAATGATAACTTCTACCACCTCATCATCGTGATCTTACTCGCCACCATCGTTGGGATAATCATCACTTTTTCTTTATTGTATTGGCTACTGTATCCGATTAGCCTAAGCTCAACAGCCTTGCACCAATATCTCAATGAAGAACAAAAGTCTCAACTGCCCACCCATTTTGAGGATTCTGTTGGTCAACTCATGACAGTGGTTCAATATGCCATTAAAAAATTAGATTTACAAAAGCATCAGATTACTCACTTTCCCAGTCATGATCCCTTAACCGGTATACTGAACCGTCGGGCCGGTGAAGAACGTCTACAGCAAGAAATAGCCCGTGCCCGACGTGAAGGCAAACAAATGCTAGTCGCTTTATGTGATGTTAAGCAGCTTAAAAAGATAAACGAACAGTTTGGGCATGAGATCGGTGATGCCTGCTTAACATTGATTGTCAAAGTCTTTTCCAAAAGTATCCGCGAAAGTGACTGGATAGCACGTTGGCATGGCAATCAGTTCCTCATGGTATTATGGGATTTTAACCACATCACACCCACAGCCATTTTTATGCGTATTCAACGACAAAAGATTCAAATGCCCGTAAAAGCGTTAGAAAAAATTAGCTTAAGTATTGGTGCTTATGAGTATCAAAGCAATCAGGAAAGTGATCTCAAAACAGAGTTAGAAACATTACTTATGCGCCTTGACGACGCATTGTCTCAAGTCAAACAAACAGGCCATCTTGGTATTGTACTGACAGAATTTAAACAAAATAACTTAATAACTTAATTCAAATAGTAAGGTTTGTTTGCGAAGAATACGCCTTTATAACCAATCTGCTTTGAAAAAGGGAGGTTGGGGAGATTTTCAAAAAATCAAATAATGAACAGCAATCAATTCAAATTTTATTTAGCACTCTCTCGTGTGCCACTGCTAAAAAATAGCTATCCCCTTAAAATCATGGCCATTGCCTTTATTGGCATGATCATGCCCTTATTCACGTTAAGTGTCTCTCTTTTTATCATTTCCTCGTTAAGTTTCAATGATCAGATTGGCCTGTTTGTTATCATTTTACTTGCCACAGTGGTTGGAACGATAACGAGCTTTTTTTTATTGTATTGGTTACTTTACCCCATCACCTTGACAGCAAGCGCACTACACCAATATCTCCATAACGAACAAAAGCCTAAACTCCCAACCTATTTAGGTGATTGTGTCGGTCAACTCATGACAGAAGTTCAATATACCATTGATAAATTAGATTTACTCAAACATTCATTTGATACTTCCGCCACAGTCGATCCATTGACAGGCTTACTCAATCGTCTAGCCGGTGAAGAACGTTTGCGCCAAGATATAGCGCGTGCCCGTCGTGAAGAAAAACACATGCTAGTCGCCTTAATTGACATTGAGAACTTTAAAACGATCAATGAACATTTTGGACATTATCTAGGTGATCTTTGCCTAACACAGATTGTTGAAATCGTCGCTAAAAATATTCGCGAGGGAGACTGGCTGGCACGTTGGAATGACGATAGATTTATGATGGTATTGTGGAACTTTAACCATACCAATGCCCTCATCGTTTTAGAGCGTCTTCAACAGCAATCCGTCAAAACACCCATGGGAGAATTACTACAAATCTGTTTGAGTATTGGAGCCTGTGAATACAGGGGAGACACCGATTTAGACACCGAAACAGAATTAGAAACCTTACTCATTCACATTGACGATGCCTTGTCTCAAGTGAAAGAAGCCGGTGGCGGCGGCATTCAATTGATTGAATAACTTGAAAATTGTTTTTGTTTCGACGCGATGCCTCGCGTTTCTTAGTAGAGACGCGATGCCTCGCGTCTCTGTTTCGGGGCGATGCCTCGCTAGAGACGCGAAGCATCGCGTCGAAACAATGGAAATGGCTACTTCTCGCTAGAGACGCGAAGCATCGCGTCGAAACAATGGAAATGGCTACTTTAGAACGACGGTTCAATAAAATAAATGGGTTATAGAGCCTACCCTTCCACGCGCTTTCAAGCGTTTAAAATGTACATAATTAATTGATTTTTAAATATTTTTTATAATTATTGGTGTATTGCGCATCATTTTAAAATAACCACACCCAATAAAAATAATCCCTTAACCGTTGTACTTTTGACAAACTGATAGCTGCTAAGCGCCAACGGTGGTGGGGTTGAATGTGAAACGACGTTCTTCGCTACGCAAGATCATAGCCCCAGGTGGAACCTGGGGATCGCCAATCCAAAAACACGTTGCCCACCCACGGATAATTGATAACGAGGATTTAAATATGCCAACAAACCATCAAGCCCGCCGTAATCCCAATAGAAGAATTAGATCATCAGCTAAACAAATACCCATAAAACATGGATTGCGCGAACTGGTTCTCATCGGTTTTTGCTTTGTCGCACTGTATTTATTTGCTTCATTAGTGACTTACTATGGAGGTGATCCTGGCTGGTTACGCAGTGGCCCAGTAGAAGAAATCAGAAACAAAGGCGGTATCGTCGGTGCCGTGTTTGCCGACCTGTTTTTTTACATGTTTGGATACTTTGCCTACTTATTTCCCCTCATGGTTGGCTATATCGGTTGGCTGATTTATCGAGGCCGCCATCGTGAAATTTTAGCCGAGCCTAAAAGCTTAGTTGTGCCCGGTATCGGCTTTCTCTTAACATTAAGCGCCGGCTGCGGCCTCGCTATTGTACATTTTATGGCAGAAAGTGCCTTACTCCCCACCCATGCCGGCGGGATGTTAGGCATGTGGATTGGCGATGGTTTAGTCTCAATCGTCGATAGACTCGGCGCAACCTTAATCTTACTCACCCTCTTTTTCACCGGCATCACTTTACTAACCGGATTATCATGGCTGAAATTAATGGACACCTTAGGCTATCACACCCTAGAAAGATGGCCCACCGTTAAAAAATACATGAGTACGCAATTTTTGCCTTGGCTGATAGAATATCTAAAACAAGGGGTACAAATGACTAAAAACCTCTTGAAATTATTATCCCAGAAATTATTCCAATGGACAAAAACAGGCTACACACGCTGGCAAACACGTCGTGCAGAATGGCGCAAAGAGCGTGAACAGTATGACGATGACGAGTATGATGACGAATATTATGACGATGACGATGACGAGTTTGTCAAACCCGTCTCTTCTCGCGATAAAGCCGTCTTGCCGCAAGACGAGCACCAAGAAGTCCGACAAGCCGTTTTGCCTGGCATTTCCAAAACACCCCAAGCCTCCACCTTGTCAGAAAACCCAGAAACGCCAGAAGAAGCAGAACCCACGCCACCAGAGGTAAATAAAGTTACAGAAATAACACCCATCATACCGGCCTTAAATCTGTTAGAAAAGGCCCCTCACGTCGCGGCCTCTCCCAATATCAAAATGCTTTCGCAACAGATCAAAGAAGCTTTTGAAACCTTACAAGTTGAAATCGAAATCAACGCCGTACACCCAGGACCCGTATTAACCAAATTTGAAATTCACCCGATTACACCTATCAATACCAATCATCTGAGCGAACTCAGCGACGCTTTAGCAAAAGTCTTGCTCGTTCAAAAAGTGCGGACAACGGAAAACCAACCCGGTATACTTGACATTGAAATCCCCAATTTAAAGCGCCAACCGATCTATTTAAGCGCATTACTCAACAGCACCGAATATCAAAACCATCCCTCATCCTTACCCGTCGCATTAGGGGAAGATATCGGAGGCCAACCCATCGTAGTCGATTTAACCCGGATTCCCCATATCTTGATTGCCGGCATTGATGAGCAGGAAAAAACAACCGCCATCAACACCTTAATCTTAAGTTTGTTGTACAAAGCCACACCAGAAACCGTGCGTTTATTACTGATAGACAACAACGCCTTCTCAGTTTACAGCGACTTACCGCACTTACTGGTACCCATAATGACCGATATGGCACACACCACCCCAGCCCTAGAATGGTGTGTTCAAGAAATGGAACGCCGTTACCGCCTCATGGCCAGTATCAACACCCGGAACATTGAAGATTACAACCAAGCCCGCATACTCCAAGAACAAGAGCAAGACTGGTCAGAAGAAGAAGCGCAAACCAATGCCCCCCTATTCTATATCATCGTGATCATCAACGAACTCGGGGACATACTCACAAACGCTGTAGAACAAGAAGCAGAAACACACATCACAAAATTAACACAAAAAGCCCGTGCCGCCGGCATCCACATCATCTTAGGCACACAACGCCTCACAGTGAATGTCATTACCGGCCTCATAAAGGCCAACATACCCACCCGCATGGCATTTCAAGTCAACAATAAAAGCGAATCGCGCACCATTCTAGGCCAAATGGGCGCAGAAATGCTACTGGGCCAAGGCGATATGTTATACATGACAGCCGGCACCGGCATGCCAGTGAGAATACACGGTAGCAGCGTTTCCGCCAACGAAGTCAAAAAAGTCGTAACCGACTTAAAAAACCGCGCCACCCCAGATTACATCAACATCTGAACAATTATCATAGAGGCTTCCTGGGCTGCCCGATCGTGTTCGCCCAGGTTTAACTTTCACAAATAATTAACACGAGTCCGCACCTGCGTACCCTTACAATCAATGATACGCCAACCCGGTTTAGTATGCTCAATAGCAAACTCAGGATTATTCTGCTCAATTTGAAAAACCGTCGAAGGGGTCAAATGAATAAACTTATCATTGATAACCACCGTTTTATCAACATGATAATGTCCACAAAAAATATGCTGAACTTGAGGTGACTGCTCTAAAAGCTGCCACACCTCATCAGGACTTTGCAAAGCATGATGATCATCCATAAACTGACAGCCACACAACTGCGGCGGATGATGTATAAACAACAACACGGGTTTATTATTTTTAGCCAATTCTGTCGTCAACCACTCAATCTGTGGTTTCGTCACGCGATAACGAGAACTATCCAAAAACAACAAACGTTTACCTTTTATCGTCTGAGCAAAAAACAACATACTCGGGGAATACTCATTCTCAGGCAAATCAAACACCCTTCTCATGCGAATCACATGATCATGATTCCCCGCCATCACCATATACGGATGAGGAAAATCATCCAAAGCCGCCTTTATCCACGTATACGCTTCAGGCTCCCCCTCCGCCGCCGCCAAATCACCCGATAACACCAATAAATCTAAACGTTTTTTGGCCAAAACGGCTAACACATTGAGAAATTGTTGACGCACATTAATGCCCATAAACGAAATATTAGACGGCCCAATGTGCATATCAGTCACCTGTGCAATCACTAAATTAGTCGCCATAAGATTTTATGTTCCCTTAAAATTGGTTCAGATATTATCAAAATACACAAAAGCCTTAACCCTCAAGGGGTTTAATTTTAATTATAGCATTTATAGAATATCGTAAAATTCATATCGATGGGTTCGATTTTTTTTTGAGTTCAATTTGAATTGGAGTTCAAATGATTTGGAGTTCACACTTTAGTTTGACTTTCCGTTCACACTACGTCTGGAAGCTACGCAAGATGAACTTTAGTTTGACTTTCCGTTCACACTGGGCGCATTCCCAAAAAAAGGGTCATTATTCAAATAACAGCAAAATAAATTTTGCACTCCAGGCCGAAGCAAAATAAATTTTGAACGAAAATCAGGGCGACAGTGTGGTGATGATTTTGAATATTTTCCTTCCCCTCATCAATTCGTTATTTAATCCTTAATA